>CAZWOY010000663.1:0-1505 GCA_964635255.1 uncultured bacterium | reverse complement strand
ATGGGGGAGATTAAGCGGTCTATTTTCCCAGTAATTGCTCATGAAGCGAGTTTCGTCACGCAATATGAAAATAGACTCATTTTCCAACGTAAGTCGCAACCCCCCTATATCCCCCCTTCAGATAGAAGGGGGGAGGTTAAGCGGTCTATTTTCCCAATAAAGCGCTGCTATTTATTTGATGCTAAAATTTAGAATAAGTTCCCGGCTTGGATAAAAAAGATATTTTGTCCGGGCGCGTTTCTGTTCGGGAAAAGGCGCGCAGCCTGAAGATGCAGGGGACCCAGAAACGTGTCGAATGTAAAATAGAAAGCCGCGGATGAAAGCAGCGAGTTGCGATCGATTCGCGCTTCAACGTCGTCCCAGCTTCCACCGGCGTCGAATCTTATTCCTATATACGTATCAGAAAGCAGTTTACTCAGGAGATCGTACCTTAATTCGATTCCTCCGGCAAACTGAATAATGCCGATTTCTTCATCGATATTTAGTCCCGGGAATTCGTGAATTCCGCCCAATCTGAAACGCTCGTCAAACGGCGTGGTTCTGTCCGCCGATCTTCCTATAAACCTGAAGCCGAACGTATATCGATCGATAAGCGGCAGATACAATTCGAAATTGCTTGACAATTTGGTATAATCTACATCGGATACAAGATATTTTCCGGACGTTTCCGTACCGGCTTCTAATCTGAAACCTTGATTTGGATAAGGATATCGATCCAGATTGTCTATGGCTAATCTCAATCCTAAGGCTGTTAAGTAATACTGATTATTTTTACCGGTATAGGCGTTTTTATGTTTTTCAAACCGCGCGTTCGCCGCCAGAAGCCCCCAGTTGAATGCGAAGCCTCCGATTTCTGCAAATACGCCCCAGCGCTTTTCAGTATATTTATCATCGCGCAATATGTTGTGATCGTTATCGAATGGATATCGGTTCCTCTCGGCATAGCCGATTTGGAAATTACTCATCAATGGATAATTGAAAATTTTGTCATTCTGAAATGAAATATAATAATCGTCATCGAGTTCGCCGGCGGATGCGTGAAAAACGATACGCGCCGCATAGGTTATCGGGCTGGGATAGGTCAGTTCAACGAATCCTCTCGTACGGCGCTGCGATTGATAGGCTAATCCCAATCGAATCGGCGGCGAGGGATGCTCTTGAATGTAAAAGCGAACATTCCAAAATCCACTGTGGGTCGAGTCTTTGGTTATAACCGGATAAACTGACCTGAATAATCCGGTAGCATACAGGTTTGACAAACCCTTCCGCATTGATTGGTAAGTGATCGGTATGCCGCGCTTTAGAGGAATTTCGCCTTCAAGAAAGCGGAGGGGCGTTCTGTTCAATCCGATAAACTCGACCTTATTCAACGCTCCTTCAGTGAACTCCAGTCTTAATTCTCCGTCAGTTGAGTCGAGAGTTGCCGATTCAAGCCCGGCAAGTCCGTATCCAAGATCTCGATATCGGTTGAGCGCCGATTTCAGGCAATTCGAATATACATCGTA
>CAZWOY010000662.1:0-1509 GCA_964635255.1 uncultured bacterium | reverse complement strand
ACTTAACAATATGAGGTCGATATGCATTCCCACGCAGGAGCGTGGGAACGAGGTCCGGATTATGCGCATCAAAGCGTATGTACACTATTTAGTCCACATATTACTACGTGCATGAAAAAGTGTCATTGCGAGTCTGCCTTTAGCAGACTAAGCAATCTCCTAACATCTTGATATTGCATAGTATTCCTCATCAAGCGGATTCCGTAAGATGGCGACTATTTTATGCACATAGTAATAATACAATCGATTTCCGGGATAATTGAAGATGGATTTGCACAAAAATAAAAAGAGGATTTCCTGACGAAATCCTCCTGAAGCAGATTGTATATCGGATATGCTCCGATTATCTATTTCAAATTACTTTCCAACACTCTCACGGGCTTTATCTATGAGGTCGCTGATGGCGTCGGAGATGTTTTGGGCGACGTCTCCGTAAGACATTCTTCGTTCGTTGTTGAAAGAGCGTTTGTTTGGGCTTCCCATGCTTACTCCTCTAAGGTTTTGTTAACTTTAGCTTGATCTGAATTTAGGCAAAATCCAAATCCGCTGAGCGCCCGCTCAGGCAGCCATACAATAATAAATATAAACTGTTGCCTATTGTCAAGTTGTTTTGGTATATCTTTAGAGTATATTATGATAAATGCATAAAAAGCCTGCTATGGTGTAAACAGTTCCAAAATTTTGTTTACATAAACCACAAAAAGGACTTGTAATCTTGATTTTATCTTTCTTTTAATCTACTTTATTGAAAACTTTGGGATTTAGCTATTTTGTTAACGAGATTTAAACGTTTGCGGTTAAACTTGTATTTAGCACAGGAATCAGATTTGAATCGATAATATGTCTGAATCATTCTGTTTATCCTTAAAAACGGGGAGTAGAAAAAATGGATGACAAATTAAGACGCCTGAAAGCGCGGAGGACCATTAAAGTCCATCTTCATGCGGCGTTATTGGGCGGTTTTATTCCAACGCCAGGAATGGGCGTCGCACTCGTTCTGGGCGCGCAATTATCATTGATCAACCAGCTTTGCCGGATCTATGAAGTTGAATTCAAGAAGAATGCGGTAAAAGGATCGTTGATTTCACTTTTAGGCTCGATCGTTCCGTATTCGATGTCGAACGGAACTTTGGCTTCGTTAATCGGTTTGATTCCGATAGTAGGCTCAGGTCTGGGATTCGCAACGATGTCGATCTTTTCCGGAGCCGCCACCTACGCTGTTGGTCAAGTGTACGTGAGGCATTTCGAAACCGGCGGCAATCTGCTTAACTTCGATCCGGAAGCAATGAAAGAATACTTTAAAGAGATGATGGAAGAAGGCAAAAAAGAGGTCAAGGCAACTGCCTGATGAGTCGATTAAGGATTTATCGCGATCAGCCGGTACTTTTACGGAGCGAAGCGATATTTTGAACGTCATTTTGGATGCAATTCCATAGACCATCCTGCAAGGTTGAGAATATGAAAATAGACTCATTTTCTGACGTAAGTCGCAACCCCCCTGTATCCCCC
>CAZWOY010000661.1:0-1515 GCA_964635255.1 uncultured bacterium | reverse complement strand
TTAGTTATGTCATGAAAATTGGGCAAAATCGCGAAATTTGTGTCAAACGCCCGTATTTATGTTCTTTTTTTTAATCATTTTCTAAATTCTCCTTTAGCAGCGCATTGCCGCCGATAAGTTCAGCAATGGCTACTCTAACTTTTAACCGATCGCGTACGCGAGCCAGCCGTTCCAGGCGAGCGTTGTAAAGGGTGGTTTCCGCCATGAGAAGCGCTTCAAAATCCGCTTTTCCGACCGTGTAGGAAGACGTCGATGCAGCCAGCGCCGCTTCCGCCTGCGGTTCAACGCCTTCTCGATAAAGTGCGATTTGCTCCGCTAATTTTTTATCTTCATCCAGGAGCTTTTCAAGTTTGAATTTCAGATCGAGTTCAATGGCTTTCAACTTCGATCTGGCTGCGCGCTCCATAGCCGCCATTTGTTGTATGGACCGCCCCTGTTTTCGGCTTCCAAAAATTGGGACCGACATTCCGGCGGTTATGGAAAAAAAATCGGGGCGTTCCAGTCCGCCATCCGCATTCTGCCTGAAGCCGTAACCGGCTCCCAATTTTAAGTCGGGAAACCAGGCGCGTTCCGATAATTCCAATTTGGTTTTAGAAACGGCGGCTTCAGATTTCATTTGCCGATAGTTCGGATTTTGCGCCATAATTTTCTCCGTCAATCCATCGACGTCAACGTCGCTGAAATCTTTAGGCAATGTGGATGGCTGTTTCAGGTCTTTTATATCGGAACGGCCAAGCAGCCTCGCGAATTTGCGCATGGTTGTCAGCTTAGTCTGCCCGATCTCAGCTCGCAAATCCTCAAGTTTGACGCGGTTGGTTTCCGCTCTAAGGATATCCTGCTGCATGCCTCGACCGGTTTCGTATTTTGTCGTGGCGGCTTCGATAAAGTCGTCCATCAATTCGATATTTCTATCCACTGTCGCCAATGCCGCCTGAAGATAAGCCCAATCGTACCATGTCCGGGCTAACTCGGAGCCGATCGAAAGCTCCCTGGATATCTGTTCGCCGATGTGCGATTCCAACTTTTGCCCGGCTATCTTCGACCGCAGCGCGGGTTTGCCGGCAAGCGGGATGGTCTGCCCAACGTTTATCCAAAACGCCGTCATCGGTTCCTGGTTGAAGTCGAAGCTGTTGACCGGCAGGTTCATCATACTGAAACTAACGGTCGGATCCCGCCACGCTCCCGCCTGTGGAATTTCGTGTCTTAAAGCCTCGACCTTGCTCCTGAACGCTTCCAGGCCGGGATTATTTTGAATCCCTTCGGCGATATACCGTCCGAGAGGCTCTTCAATTTCGATCAATTGTCCATAGATCGCTCTTGGACAAAAGGCGAATAGGACAATTAGCGCCAATATGTATTTTATCAAATGCATATTTTTTGTTTAATAGATCCTTAAGTATTTTACACAAGCGCGCTTCGCCACGCAATATGAAAATAGTATGTCGAACACTCTTGTTCGCCATTAACCAGTAGCGTGAACACTCTTGTTCGCCATTCCACCCAACTCCAGTCATT
>CAZWOY010000660.1:0-1565 GCA_964635255.1 uncultured bacterium | reverse complement strand
TAGCAAAACAACTGATCTCCCAAAAGATAAAACTATTTTATGCGCTTATTAATACCCCCACGTTCAATTCATCGACGACCATCCACTACGTTACACCCGATAAGGAAAAGGTCTCCCTGTCGCTTTACGACGTCCGCGGCGCGGAGATTCTACGGCGCGATTTAGGCGTGAAATCGACAGAGATGTATTGCCGCCATCTGGAAGGAGCCAGTTTGGTTTCGGGCGTCTATTTTGTTAGCTTGGAATACCAGGGAAAAGGCTTTGTAGAGAAGATTATGCTGTTAAGATTAAGCGAGGCGGCTCGGAAACGATGCTAATCCGAGTTTCCGCTTAAACTCTATCAAAATTTTCCCGAACGGAATCCAAAACGAGAGCGGTATTTCGTTGGAGTGCAACCTTCAGGCTGCATGTCGCCGGAGTGCATTCTTTAGTCTGCGCCGTTCGCTGGAAAAGCCTTTATGCACGATCCTGCTTCATCCTGTCTGATTATAGCTTCGATTCGGCGCGCATCGTATTTTGGCGATAATTTACTCGAATTCGACTTGATTCATCACTAAATTCCGTATTCTTATGGTTTCTTTAAGTTCGCTATTTTTATTTGATTTTTGACAGGCATTTTAGATCTTTGAACGGTTCATGCGTAGGAATGAATAAGGAAAACTGAAAGATACTTTTTACAAAATGAAATAATGTTTGCACATGCAAACTTTTTTAGGCTAATACCGCTTCAAGAAATATAAAACCCTATTGCAGATATCAAAATTCGAGCCTATATTAAAAGAAACGTTTCACAGGAAATTATGCAGTTTCAGATTTGCAGAAAGTCTTTGGATTTAAAGAGCGTAACAACAAGGATTTGGGAATGATTGAGGTAAAATGGAAGATAGTTCTTTGGGCGGTTTTGGGATTTGCGGTTTTGGGCGGTCAGGTGTGTGGGCAATGGGGACGGACCGCGGATGATTGTATCAGGCTGCCGCTTGCTTCACCCTCAGACAGAAACTCAGCGCTATGCTCCGATACTAAAGGCGGCTGCTGGGCCGCAGGAGACATAGTTGGACTGTGTCATGTCGATCGACTCGGCAATCTTACCTGGGGCGATACCGCTTTGTGGCTTGAGCCGCGAATATACCATAACGCCCAACTCACGCCCGTCGATACGAGCAGCGTAATCGTTGGCATGCAGAAGTATGAGGATAATCGTCTGCAAGTCTTTCTTAATCGGATAAATCTGGCGCAGGAACTCCTGTGGGGACGTAACGGGATTACAGTTGACAGCTCGAATCAAATGCAGTTTTTGGATGGAATCTATGCCGGACCTGTCTCTGACACTTATCTTATTCACTGGTTAAGAGTTAATGAGGATTTCACGGAGCGCGAACCGCGCCTTCAGCTTGTCAATCGAGATGGCGATTTGCTTTGGGGCGAAGGAGGCATTGGAACCGGATATGATGGAAGCTTGTGGGTTACCACAACGAGTGATCGTTGCGTTATCTCCGCGCAAACTGAATCGCCGCCAGATGATATTGTAATTTGTAAGTCTAATCCCGATGGGGAGCGCCTCTGGA
>CAZWOY010000659.1:0-1573 GCA_964635255.1 uncultured bacterium | reverse complement strand
AAGATGGATTCCAGCTTTCGCTGGAATGACTGCGTACGGAACGCTATTTTCCCAGAAATGACAAATCATGGTTTTCAGAGAGAATCCCGATAAATTCGTAAAAATTGTCTCGCTGTGGAGCTTATGTCGAGACGGCGTTTGGCGTAGGACAAACAGCGATCCGAATATTCATGCCAGTTCGCAGCCAGATCGTCTATCCGTTCATACGGGCTTTCCCGATTCAGATCGATAACCATTCCTAATTTCTTTTCGACAAGGATTCTTACAATTAATCCTTTCATGCTGCTTTCCGAAACGACCGGGATTCCGGCAGCTAAGTATTCGGCGAATTTAACGGGCCAGATCGAAACGACGTTTTCCGCCAGGAAAACCAACCCGAGCGTTGACCCCTGCATTAGTTCCGGCATTTTTACAGGCGACCCTCCTTTTATGACTACACTGTCGATATCGACGTTGTAGTCACGTAGAATTCGCTTCATTTCTTCCCGGTCGGAACGGCTGATCAACAAAAGGTTCGCCTCGGAGCGCATTCTTTTCAAAGCGTTAAAATGCGGCGCGACAAGCTTCGGATGATTCCAGACGGTATGAAATTCGCCGGTATAAAGCAACTGATATCGCTCGTTCATGTTCTTAAATTCTTCTGAAGCTCTGAAACGATTAACGGCTTCGGCAAACCTTGCCGTATCGGCTCGATTGGGAATGAAACAGGCTTTCGCCGCCCCGCGCGACAGGTACAAATCGCGATACTCAGGCGTTACGCCGATTACGCAGGATGAAAGTCTGATAAACTTATTTTCCAGCCAGGTCCAGAACTTATACGTCATTCCGGTTTCCTTCCAAACGCCGTTAAAAACTCTTTCGCGGGGGAATTCGCCGCGAGGGTCGAAAATAAACGGAACGCCCGTTAATCTGTTGGCGATAAGACTGAACCAGGCTGTAACGTAGCCTCTGGGGTGTAAAATATTGCAATGATATCTGCGAATGACCATCAAAACAGGAATCAACCACAGCAGCATCAGGAAATGAAATATGCCGTGCCAGAATGCGGGAACCAGCATCGGTAAAAGGATTAACCGGATATTTTGCGCTTTAAACCGTTTTTTCAGATCGATTAATTCACGCCAACCGCGAAACAGCGACTGCGGAGATAAAAAGCTCAGAAGCGTAATTTCGATAGCTTTATTTTTCTGACGCATCGATTCCAGCATTCTGACAACCTGCGTGTAGAGTATTCCACTGTAAAGGATGTTTTCGTGGTAGGTTAAGTATAAGAGATTAATTTTTTTTCGCATGGCGGTGTAAATCGATCAGGCGGTCCGGGATAAACCGGCAGCCTGATGAAAATTGAGCAAATCCTTTTAAATCCTTGAGCAAAATTCCAGTATGGTAAAAGTATTTTTATTTGGTAAAATAAGCAAGAAATCTGTAGGGATTGTTTTAGAATAGAGTTTATTTTTCCAAGAATTATTAACGCCGGGAGCGGCGGCGTGACGGAACATGAAAATGAACTTCTCTGGTAGGGCAGGCGTCCCTGCCTGCCTTCTCGACCTTGCAGGATCGCACTGGCAGGCAG
>CAZWOY010000658.1:0-1581 GCA_964635255.1 uncultured bacterium | reverse complement strand
AATAAAAGCTTCTAATCCGCATATTTCCCGAATGAGACTTACTTCATCGGTAAATGGCAGTTTTTTAGATTTATTCAATCTAAAAGCATCCAACAGCAGGTCCTTTCTGAAGCCTTGCGGCGTTTGCGCCGCGGTTAATTCCTTTCGATCCGGACCCAAGGCGGCATTGCCGTCGATATTCTTATGGAGGGTGTCGGTTACGGGAGTTCCAACGGTCGCTATGTCCTTTTTCAGAATAGCTTTTCCAAATCTGTTTACTAAATCGACCGATAGAAACGGACGCGCCCCGTCATGAATCATAATGTGAGTTACTTTTTCATCCAAAGCGCTAATCCCGGCAAAAACCGAGTCCTGTCGTTCTTCGCCGCCAGGCACGGTTGATGTTACCTTGGTTAGTTTGAATTTTTGCGATTGCGTTTCGATATATTTTTCCCAATCGACCGGCGCTACCAATACGATTTGACCGACAGCGTTGGATTTCTCGAATGCAAGGACAGGCAAAAGTATCAGCGGAACGCCGCCGATTTCGATCATGCATTTCGGCCGGTCCTCGCCTAATCGAACGCCCCTGCCGGCTCCAACAATCACGGTTCCGATCATTTTAGCTCGATTGTTAGCGTTTTAAATCTGCTCAAACAAGTCAGAATTGATCTGATAAGACCTCCACAGACGTTTTACGGTTTTATTATTTATGTGTATTAACGTTCCTGAAATAAGCCCTAATTCGTAAATTTTGTCTTTTTTGATGGATAAAACAGGGAATGCCGGCTCAAAATCGAATATGTACTCGTTCAATCTCCCTTCCGAAGCGGAGGTTAGAGCTATGATATCTAAATTCCTTCGATCGAATCGGTTAATAACGTCTGTTTTCTTTATACAGTTTGTACAATTCGGATCCAGAATCCAGACGAAGTAGTCGTCTCCGGCTGAAATGCGTTCATGTTCGATTTTCAACCGCCATGAAGAACCCTTTTTTATTGCCGCCCAAGCCGGGGGGTGGAAATAAAAATAACCGAACCAGACAATAAAAAACAGCATCGAGGCGGCGATATATAAATTCATTCCGGATCCGGGCGTTTTTTCCACCGGTATTATCAGCATTGCTATTGAAAGAAAAACTAAATCTTCAATTAACGCCGCAAGCGGACTTCTCTGCAGAAGCGCGCCAAAACAACCGCATGAATCGATATCGTTTGAAATAACGCTCCAAAAAGCTATTATACAAAAAATACCGAACAGGATTATGGTCGAAAGCTTTGTAATTTTTCCCGCAATCCCAAAGATTAATCTTAATCCTAAACCGGACTCGATAATCAATAACAAAGCTGCAGATATTATGCCTGACAATCGAAGAGTTTGTTCACTCCAATTTAACCAGGTGTTATAAAGACTTTCAATTTCACGCGAAAACCGGAAAAAATCAGCGCTTTTTGTTAAAACGGCAATAATTAAAACAATGCCGATCAGGCGCGGCGCGTATTTTCGAATGTAGCTCAAGGCGTCGTTAATTGTCCATTATTTTTAAGCTTACTGGGAAAATAGACCGCTTAATCTCCCCCCTTCTATCTGAAGGGGGGATAC
>CAZWOY010000657.1:0-1582 GCA_964635255.1 uncultured bacterium | reverse complement strand
TTCAGCGCGTAACGGGCGACTCATGCGCGCTGAAGCGCGCACTCAATGTTATTAATCCAGCTTTTTTCATGTTGCGTGGCGAAGCTCGCTTCATGAGCAATTTCTGTCATTTTCTACGAAATCAGTTCAATTAAATTGTGGACGTTCGGTAAAGCCAACCAGGATTTCAGAGATCGAACCGCCTCCGCCTCCTGTGAAAGAAAAAAAATCTAAATGTTTGGCACAATCCTTGTGTGTTTCATATCACAGATTTAGAAAAGCAGCGCATTGCGCTGATAGTTTTTTGAAAAAAAATTTTGCTGATGCGCTTTACCGCGCAACATGAAAATAGACTTCTTTAGTGGGACGGGCGTCCTGCCTGCCAATGCGATCCTGCAAGGTTGCGAAGGCAGGCAGAGACGCCGGCCCTGCTGATAGAATTTTTATTTTCCCTGTAAATTTATTGTAGAAGAGGAAAAATCGTATGTTCGTATTAGAACTTCTTGTCGCGCTGATTCTTGCATTAGTCATCAGCGCTATATTGGGAGCCGTTTTCGGGTGGGGAAAGGCGCCGCGCACCGAAGCGTTTCCGCCGTTCATATTTGTATTCCTGATTTTATTTTTTGCAATCTGGGCGGGGGGCGTTTGGCTTGTGCCATTCGGACCCGTGCTTTGGAATATTCACTGGCTGCCTTTTATCTGGGTGGGCATTATAGTGGCTCTTTTAGTCGGGGCGCTGCTGCCGCCGCGAAGATCTCCGGTAACCGAGGCGGAAATGACCGAAAAAGCCGACGTCAAAGCTGAAACTACATTTGCTCTCGGCATATTTTTCTGGCTGTTTTTCATCATGGCGATCGGGGCTCTTATTTTCCATTATTCGGGCTGGATGGCGGAATTGGATTATCCCTATCCGTAATCGGCAAATATTACGCATCGTTGCATACATTCATTATTTAATTCGTTCAAAGAAACATAAGGAGATTACATGTCAATAGTTAAAGTAATCGAAGTTCTCGCCCAATCGGAAAAAAGTTGGGAAGACGCCACTCGAATCGGTTTGGAAGAAGCGTCGAAAACGGTCAAAAACATTAAACAACTTTATGTGAAAGACTTCCAGGCGATTGTCGAGAACGAAATGATAACGGCATATCGGGTTAATTTAAAAGTATCCTTTGTCGTCGAAAAATAGAAGAGGAGAATTTTCCCCTGCCGTTGAAGAATGGCGGGGGAATTTTTTTTAACATTTATAACGAGAATTCAGAGTATTTAAAAAATTGTTTAAAGCGCATGGAGAAGAACAATGCAAATTGTAAAAATCGTGGAAATTACCTCCCACTCAGACAATAGCTGGGGGGATGCATTCAAGGCTGCGGTGGATCAGGCGTCGAAGCAGATTAAGGGCATTATTCAGTCGGTTGATATAAAAAACTACAGAACGACCTGCAGCGGCGAGATGATGACCGACTACGAAGTTTGCGTCGCCGTTTCGTTTCTTGAATCGCAGTAAACAAGGACGGGAAAATAGTAGGTCGAACACTCTTGTTCGACATTTTGCCCACGGGCAGTCATTCCAGCGAAAGCTGGAATCCATGCCGGTTCTCGC
>CAZWOY010000656.1:0-1609 GCA_964635255.1 uncultured bacterium | reverse complement strand
GGTCAGTTAAATTATCGAATGCGGGATTGGGAAAGATAAACTTAAATTTTTCCGGATGATAATGCTCTGAATAGATGCGGCCTACACAAGGATACTCCACTTGATCGGGTTCTTTGAACCAATCGGGAACAAACAAGCCTAAAGTTGCGATTTTAAAAACCAGCGCGTGCGGATCGATTTCGTTCTCATGGCCGCGGTATTTCGGCTGAGGACCTTTCCCGCCGCCGCCCAAAATCGAGCCGAAGCCCAATAGATAATGTTTAACGTAACTCTTAGATCCATCAGCGCAATACGCATCCATCGCATTTGCTCCTTTGGCGTCGAAATGGTTCAGCCAGGCGCAAATTACCTTTAATCCTCTCAATTCGCGGCGGTGTTGATGTGGAATAAAATCGTTCGGATCGTCTTTGCGGATTCCAGAATACGCGAAAGGACCTAAAATTTCTCCCTCGACGCATTTCGAAGCCAACGCCCTGATTAAGCCATTCGGCTGAATTTTCACACGATCGAGCATCGCCGCCAGGTCTTTTTCGTTCATTAGCCTCTTTCGACCCTTCGCATCGACGATCTCAACTCCCTCCTCCAATTCCAATATTCGCGGATGAAAATAGGCGATATAATTTTCGGGGACATTATAGCCGCAGGCAAACAATACCTTAGAACCGATCACTTCACAGCCGCTGGTCAATCCGTCGTAATCGACCGGATCGAATTTAATTAGATACCTAGCGCCCCGGCTGTCCTGAATGCGCATTTCCGGCGTAACGCCTTCGCGCTTGGCGCGCTTTATGATCCAAACGTTCGCCGTGTCCGGTCCGCTTCCGGTATCGGGTCCCTGTTTTAACTCTTCTAGGCTCATCCGGTTCAGAGCATGACGGTTCGTAAACCATGACGAATTGGGAACTTCATCGAAGGCGTCCACATTAAAGGCTTCCTTCGGATTGCCCGCAATCCGGCGATAATGCCGCGCCAGATCGACGCACTGGTCGCCTTGAAGAATAAGCTGCTTCTGAATGCCGTCCTGCAGATCGCTCGGAGCGCTGCGGTATTCGGGCTTAGGGCAATGGTTTCTGTCGTCGGGAATAGGGGGAGGCGGATAATATGGCTGAGCAATGCCGGAAACTGCCAGAAACGCTGCGACCAAGATTAATCCGTTAATGAATATATTGAATTTCATACCATGCCTCCTAATTCAAACTCAGATACAGCCGGAACGCGTCCACGCTCCATCCCGCCTGCAGCGCGGCAATTAAACCGTTCGTTTCCCACACTCTCAGTCCGCAGCCATAGCCCGTATTGAAACCGCCTTTGAAATCTTCGACCATGCCGGCGTCTGTGAAAATAAAAAAATCAACGCCGTAATCGTCCCAGTTGCGCCATATTTGCCAGCGATATTCGAGCGATCCGAGCAGCATCGATTCGCCGCGGAATCTGTGGTCGTCGAAGCCTCTGATTGCACCCGGCGTTCCAAGCTCGCTCAGGTAATAAAATGGAATGCTTTTATCGAAATACGACAGATTCTCAGCGGCTAACCGCGGTATCAACACTCGATCATGCTTTAAGTCAAGATAGTAAGAAACGTCAAAGCCGTATTTCACGAAACTGTAAG
>CAZWOY010000655.1:0-1611 GCA_964635255.1 uncultured bacterium | reverse complement strand
AGGAACTACATTCCGCCCTACGGGCTTCATTCCGTTCCTGCAAAATTCCTTTCCCGCGTGTGGGAATTTGTGGGAATAAAGAGAAAAAAATGACAACTTTTTTTCAGGACGAGACAGTGGGAACGAGTTATGGTTGGGAACGAGTAATGGTTGGGAACGAGTTATGGTTTATACGCATCCAGGCGTATGTACGCCATTTAACGCACATTGTCGCAATGAATTCATTGGCGTAAAATTTTTAATTAATCGAAATTCCAAACATACCTTGATTGAAACCATTCAAAATAAAATCGCAGTTAACTTGACAGACTTACTAAACTGTGATATTTTATTTAAGTTAAAGTAAAACAAAAACTATTTGAATATGGAGTTACCCTTGCCTAAGAAAAAAGCTTTCTTAGTTTTCTTCTTCCTTACATTTCTTTTTAATGTAGGATTTGCCGGAGTTGGATGGAACTCCTTTGATGAAGTTCGTAATTATGCACTCGGAAACGCCGCCTTTTTAGACGGCAGAAGCGAGGCAATTACGCACATTAATCCAGCGCGCTTGGCGGACGGCGACAATTATACCGCCGGATTGCAATTTCTTAATTGGAAAAGAAATTGGCAGAATAATTCTTTGCCTGAATCATACATGAATCTAAATTCGGGTCATGGCGGTTCGATCTTTCTGGCGTTAAGAAATCTAAAAAATTATGAATGGGCGGATGTGGCTATAATGGCCGGAGTTCAGGGATATGCGCGCCATCAGATGGGCGATTTTTCCCGCGACTATTTGCGCCAGAAACACTTAGGCATAGCCTACGCTTATTCCCCGATGCGAAATCTTCGATTGGGCGTCAGCGCAATCGGCGTATTCCTCGACCAACCGTTTAAATATGACGAGGATGATGAATTTAATCGCGAAAATTATCAGGATACGGGAATTCGCGGAGTGTTCAGCGCCGAGTATGATGTAATGTCGCTTTTCAGATTCGGACTATCTGTTTCTCACGACGGTTTAGGCAGCGCGCCTTTGTTTTACGAAGACGAATTCGGACACATCCTGATGTTCGATTCTCCTCCGCCTATAGCCACCGGAGGTTTACGGATATCTTTGTTGGGTTACGGCGCTCTGAACGCCGCGGTTGAAATGCCGTTCGGCAGCTATGAAGGGAAATATTATTCGACCATGGCAAAAGGCGTCCTGACTGAGGATTTCGAAAGTGATCTTGAATATAGACTGGGACTCGAAATTTCCATTCCACCGGGTTATCCCACTTATGATTTTACAATCGATCTGCGCGGAGGCGTTCAGATGAAAAAGCTGATGCTCCATCCGGAAGTTCAGGTCGCAGATCCCGACAAGATGTGGATGTTTATCAGCGGCGGACTTGGCTTGAATTTCGGGAACCGGTATCTGTTAGATTTTGCCATGGGATTCGAACCATATCAATCGATTATTGAGGAAGCGGTTGCGAATTTGGAATGGCGTGAAAATCCGCTGGCTTGGAAAGCTTCATTTATTTACAATTTTTAGGAGGATAATCCATGAAACTCAAAATACAGCATATTGCCCTCTCCGGCCTCCGCCTCGAGATAGATCAGCAGACGCTCAAGGTGCGGCAGCAT
>CAZWOY010000654.1:0-1623 GCA_964635255.1 uncultured bacterium | reverse complement strand
TAAACCGTTTTGTTCGTATTCGCCTTCATCATTTTCGAAATTAGCCGTGCCGCAGACAATTATCGAACTGCCGTCATTAGTCACTACCGAATGCAAACGATTTTGGGAGTTTCCAAATCCGTCTTCGTCTGTTAAATCTATGCAAGTTTGCCACCTTTCATTTCCATTAGGAGTTGTTCTGACAATAAAGGGATTTTCCGGTGCGCCAAAATCTACTAATCCTACAAGGACAATATCATCGTTGCGCATTTTTACTATACCGCTGCAAACTTCTCCATCAGCTCGTCGATCATTCATACTAAATGTCGAATTTGAAAGCATATTGCCTTCATCATTAATAATTATCAAAAGGAAATCTCGATCCTCATTATTATCAAGATTAAATACTGTTCCAGAAAGAGCAAATCTGTTATCGGGCAATGAAACCAAATCAGTGCTAAAATGCTGATAATTTCCAATAGATAGATGGCGCTCCCACTGTTGTTCTCCTTCATAATTAATCTTAACAATCCAGACATGTAAATTTGGGTGTCTATTCCTGAAATAAGAATGTCCTATCAATATTATCCCGCCATCTGTTTCACGCATTGCATTTAACCATTGTGAATTTGCATTTCCGTAAACTTCTTCCCAAATAACGTCGCCATCTCTATCTATACAAATAACATAGCCATTATCTCCCCTATCCGTATAACCGCACAAAACGAATTCACCGCTTTTCAATTCGATTGCGGCTTCGCAGGATCCTTCTCCGTATCTATTCATCCATATTTGTTCGCCGTCATTGCTTAGCAATAAAGCGGAAAACTGATCATCGCTGCTTTCCCCGCCTAAAAGGAATTCGCTTGAGTCCGTTTCTATCACAGTATATGCAGCGTCGCGCATATTTTCTCTACCGATAATATTAGTCCAAATTACATTTCCATTTTCATCGGTTTTGACAATGTACATATCCCATGATTCATAATTTCTATATTCTTCTTCGTAAATGCAGCCGCAAAATATCAAATCGCCGTTTGCAACCGGATAGACGTCTTCAAAATCCTCTTCTCCCCCACTATCGTACATTCGCATCCAAGAAACGCCAGGCTGTGCGAACGTCGCCAATGTTGAAACAAGTAACACTATAAAGAATGTAACTATTTTGTTTATGTTCATGATTTCTCCCAAATTAAATGAGGAATAGGGCGAGAATTCAATTCCCGCCCCTATCTGGACTATTCATTCACTACAACACGAAATTCAAATGAATTTGTTGTTCCGTTTTTGTTGCAAGGATTTTGATCCGGTAAAATTGGATTAACATCGGGATCGCCAATATACACTTTCCATTCGGTTTGCCAATCATCTCTTTGGACTGTGTATGTGCCGTCCGGATTTTCAGCGGCTAAAATCCAAGCTGTCCATTCGTCGCCGTCATAGAACTGCATTTTAACAGTCGCATCTACTACAGGACCATCATCATCGCCTTGCCCATTAAGTGCGATGAGGTCTACGGAATAGTCGACCGCCCACGCAGAACCGCAGAACAATACTGCCAACAGGATAATCGCTGTAAAAAGTTTACCCATTTTTCTACCTCCTAATTTAAGGTTTGTGATTAACGAAAAAACAACCATGACG
>CAZWOY010000653.1:0-1629 GCA_964635255.1 uncultured bacterium | reverse complement strand
GAATGACTGCGTACGGAACGTTATTTTCCCAGTAATTATTCATGAAGCGAGCTTCACCACGGAACATGAAAATAAACTTCTCTGGCAGGGCAGGCGTCCCTGCCTGCCAGTGCGCTCCCGTATGATTGAGAAGGCAGGCGGGGACGCCTGCCCTACCGGTGGGATTTTCTATTTTCCCAGTAATTCACTCTTTTAAAATAAAGAAGAGGAACATGAAAAAACACATTGTTTTTTGTTTAATTGTTGCTTTCATGGCAGCGGGCGCTTCCATTCAGGCTGAACCGCCTGAACTCGAAGCGCCGGTGAACATAGAGGCGGACGGCGAGCCGATACCCGGAGTCGATAACGGCTACACCTGCCCAAACATTGGCGATTGGGACGGCGACGGCGATTTTGATCTACTGGTCGGTTTATTCGTAGATGCGCCTGTTTTTTATTTTGAAAATACAGGCGGCAACGAGCAGCCGGCATTTACTTCGCATGGCGCCATGGAAGCGGACGGCGAAGTGATTGTCGGTCCGTATGGCTGATGCCAGGGAACTTATCCGCAGATGGCGGATATCGACAACGATGGAGATATGGATTTATTAGGAGGCGATGACTGGGGTTATATTAAGATCTTCGAGAGATTAGATAACGGCGATTTGACATTTGCCGGAAATTTAAACGCTGATGGCGAAGAACTGAACGTCGGCGAACGGGCGGCTCCCGAATGGGTCGATTGGGACCTGGACGGCGACTTCGACCTCCTCGTCGGAGCGGCGGATGGCAATGTTCATTTATATCTCAATCAGGGAACTCTTGAAGAGCCTGAGTTTACTTTCGACGGTAAAATACAGGCTGACGGGGAGGATATCTGGGTAGGCACCGAATCGGCTCCCGCCTATGCAGATCTGGATGGAGACGGCGCTCGCGATCTGGTTGTCGGCTCAATTTTTGCACGTCTGATGTTTTACAGGAATGCCGGCAGCAATGAAAATCCCGAATTCGCAGCGGGCGTCCCATTAAACGACGAAAATGGTCAAATCAATCTGATGCAATATTCCAGACCCGAGCTGTTCGACTGGGACCTGGACGGCGACATGGATATAATCAGCGGCTTAGTCGATCCGCAGGTGAAGCTCTTTATCAATCCCGGCGGGGAATCGGTCGATGATTGGGATAGAGGCGTTGTGCAGAGTTTCGCATTTGCAGGATCGTACCCGGAACCGTTTAATGCGAAAACTAATTTAACTTTTTATACGGACAAGCCAAGCCGTTGCAGTTTAAGCGTGTTCTCGGCGTCGGGCCAATTTTTGTTTGAGAAAGATTTTGATTCAGGCAATGCGGGAATGCACTCAATTCCTCTGGATTTCATGGGATTTTCCGCAGGGAAATACATTGTGAATTTGAGTTCGGGAAACAGAACGATTTCGAAAACGGTTACTTTGGTGCGGTAAAAGCGCTTTAATTGACGCGGTCATTCCAGCTTTTGCCGGAATGACCATCCTTGGGCAAATGTCGAACAAGAGTGTTCGACTTGGAAAATAGAATCTTGGAATCTCACATTGAGTGCGCGCTTCAGCGCGTATTGACTCCTCCTCGGGATTCGGATTCACGGCGCGAGAAACCGCACGAGGAGCGATCCGT
>CAZWOY010000652.1:0-1637 GCA_964635255.1 uncultured bacterium | reverse complement strand
CGTAAAAATACAGCGACTTACTGCATAACGCCGCTCAAACTAAAGCCTACTTGACGATCGCCATTTTCTGAACCCGCCTGACGCCTTCAGCCTCCAAAACCGCAAAATACAGCCCCGCCGGCGCATCCGATCCGTCCCACGAAAAAGTATGCCCCTCTTCCAACATGACGTCACGACAACATTCCAATATTTCCCGCCCATGCACGTCAAATATCCGCAGCGAAACATCCTGAGCATAAGGCAGATAGAATTTCAGATTGACCGCCGCGTTAAACGGATTAGGCGCGGGAGCATACAGCGTTGGTTCTGAGGGTAAATCTGTTAAATCCGTTTCATCTGTTGTGAATCCCAAAAAAAAGCGCCGGTAAAACAACCAGCGCTTTTTATAAATACAACGGTTTTAAATACAGCTACTTACTTAATCAAAACAACCTTCTTGACGTCCTCAAATCCATCCGCGCTAATCTTGACCATATATATTCCTGCAGGCGTCGTCCGGGCTTTCCAGACTAAATTGTGACGTCCGGCTTCGAGTTCGGACAGGACTAACTGTTCTACCCGCCTTCCCATCGCATCGAATACCGCTATATCGACCATCGATTTCTCAGGCAATCCATAAGTCAATCTGGTTACAGCGTTAAACGGATTAGGGTAGTTCTGCGACAGATAATAGTCTTCCGGGATATTCGCTGCGGCTGACAAATCTAAAACCGTGAAATCGTTCTTAGAGTAAGTACTGCCGCTTCCCTGACGTATCTTTGCGACGAGCAGAGGTATTGAATCTCTTTCACGATTCAGGACGAATTCAAAGCCTTCGCCATCGGCGAAACCGTCTTTTTCTTCGGTCAGTTCATCGTCTCCCCAGACGGCAACGCCGCATCTTCCCTTTTCATCGACAAATCCTCCGCCAAATATTTGACCATTCGCCGAATAGACGGCAATTTGATCGCCATATTTTGTTTTTACGCCGGAAATTGAAGTTATCAAAACACTCATGTTCTCATCAGTCGGCTGCGCTAATTCAGAACGCATTAAAGCTCCGGCTGAGTTTTCCGCTAACCGTTCTTCCGGTTCAGGATAAACGAGTTCCGTATTTCGCCGGACTTTCAGCAGGTAGCCTTGCGTTTCCCGCCAGGGCGGCATATTAGAAAATCGGAAATCCATATTCATAAACCTGCCCAGACCGTCTTTGGCGATGATTAGATCGTCTAAAATCGAGGAAACAACATAAAAATCCGGCGCGCTGGCGTCAAGTTCATAAGTGGGATAATAAGCGGCGATATTCCACCCAGCCGATAAGTCGATCGGCAAGTCCGCCGGTATCGGTTCTCCCATCCAGCTCGCTTCGACGTCCTCATCGACTTTTACAAGGTAGCCTGTCGATAAATCCCAATAGGGGATGTTTGTAAAATCCCATGCAGGGCTGTAAAAATGACCTAGTTCATCTTTTAAAATAAGAATATGATGATTATCTTCATCTATTCTTAATCTTTCGGTCATCAATACAATGTCCGGACCCTCATCGCGTTCCCATAAATCGCCGGGCGGGATAACATTAATTGAAATCAAATTCCAGCCAGCTTCAAACGGAATAGAAATTTCGCGTTCTTCGCCCTGCGCGTCGCCGACCGTCAATG
>CAZWOY010000651.1:0-1652 GCA_964635255.1 uncultured bacterium | reverse complement strand
CTTGCAGTTTGGTTTTAATAAAATTCTATTTAATTTGGACTTTTGCAAAAACCTCCATCCAATTGCGTTTTTTATAAATCAGTCCGCCGCCGGGTATAGTCGAGTAGCAGACCGTTCGCCAAACGTCGAAAGTGCGGAACTGAGCTCTAAGCCTCACCATATAAGCTTTTTGGCTCGGATTCTCATCTGAAACTGTGAAGCCAATTACTATGCCCGAGATTCGGGATTCGACTTTTTGATCGAAAAATTCGAAAAGCGTACAATCGATCTCCGTTTTTCTTAAAATCTGAATTCCTGTAACGTCCACCCCACAAGCCATTGCTGTAGCAACGAGGAGAGCGTCGTTAATGGCTTGTTTGCGATCTATCCCCCAGCCCTCGGCATAAGGAATAGACTTGTTGGAAAATACTACATCCTTCAGCGCAACCCAATAATATTCCTGCGGAGGCTTCTCTGAGTGGATTTGATAAGAATGCAGGACTGTTTCGATTCCCGCGATTTGGGATTTTGCGCCTTTCAGAGCGTATTCTATCGCCGAGTTTCTATCAGTTCCCCAGCCAACCGCTTCACGCGCGATTGTCCTCGAGATGGAAACGCCCGGCAAAAGCAGAGCTACGATAAATAGCGTAACTTTTGAAAAGAACATGATTAATTCCTATTGGTTTAATCGAATATAACGCAGACAAATGCAATTGTCAAGAAAAAAAATATTCAGGCGGGAATCGAAGTTAAATGACCGGTATTTTATAAATCTTAGATCACAACTAATGCGTCCATTCCACTTTAATCAATTCAATCTCACTATTTTCTAACGACTTGAGTATATCCTTGAATAACTTGTCGGGATTGCCGCGGAAGTTGATTCTTAGGGAAATATTGACTGATATGATATTTTCCCTGTAATCATGGAAGGTATCCAAAAATAATATTTTTAACGGTTTGTTTTCTAAAATTCTCGCGATTGTTTCGATACTATATTTATTAGGAAAAACGACAGTTAGCGTCCGGTAAACGTCTTTTGTGTAAAGCTTCTCCAGATAATTGAGAACTACAAGTGAAAACAGGGCTATAACGGTGGCGGAACCCGCTATCAGGTAGAATCCGGCGCCGCACGCCATGCCGATTGCGGCGGTGATCCACAGGCTGGCGGCGGTGGTGAGTCCGCGTACCGTAAAACCTTCCTTAATGATAGCTCCGGCGCCTAAAAAACCTATGCCGGTAACGATCTGAGCGGCTATGCGCCCCGGATCTGCCACTACGTCTAAACCGCTCTTACCGGTTAATCCACGTGAAGCGATGTATATCGACATAATCATAAACACCGCCGAGCCTGAACTGACGAGAATATGAGTCCGCAATCCCGCCGCTCGCCCGTGTATTCCGCGTTCCAGTCCCAGAAGCGCGCCTAAAGCGGCGCTTGCAAGTATCCGAATTAAAAAACCTATCGGTTCCTGAAAATAAAAATCCAACACAGTGTCCTCGATTTTTCTTCGATAAAAACATATAACGAAGCTTCTGTTTGGTAATACGGAATTATTATAGGTCTGAGGGAACTTGGGACAGGTCGTTTGATTTCATGGACAATTGCTGGAGTACACGCTTTAGCGTGCGTGAGACTCTCGCCTTTTTCACGCTGAAGCGTGTACTCCAAC
>CAZWOY010000650.1:0-1679 GCA_964635255.1 uncultured bacterium | reverse complement strand
CCGCGGCTGGCGATCGTGCTGGTCGTGCTGGCCGCGCTGGCCGGTGCCGGCGGGCGGCTTGCAGACGAGGGCGTCTGCAAGCTCTCGCAGTGTATTTTGTACAGTTTGGAAAGCTGGAATAACGGCGGGAGCGAAATCTATTATTCAGAGATATATGTTAGTCAAAAAAAACAAAAACAAGAATCGATGGAAGAACTGGTTGAAGTTTTTCACCGGTTTAGCGGCTCTGATAGCGCTGATCTTTCTCTTAAGCAGCGGATTTACTTTGCCGGGATTTGCCGGCAAGGTTTTGCGCCATAACATGGAAAACAACATCGACGCGACGCCGCTGATTTACAGCGATCACGACAGTATCTTTGTTTATCAGGAGAAAGTGCGGTCGATGAAAGAAAAAGGATCGGCAGCGAAAAAACTACCATAGTCAAATTTGGATCATCGTGGCTAAAACCATAGTAATTGCAAATCAGAAAGGCGGCGTTGGGAAAACAACCACCGCTGTAAATCTCTCAGCAGCGTTTTCCCAATCGGGAAAGAGAACTTTATTAATAGATCTCGATCCACAGGCAAACAGCAGTTCATGGCTTGGATTTCGATTAAATGAACATACGCCTTCGCTTTATGAATTAATCGTGGGAACGGCGGAATGGCGTGAAATCATTCAGGAATCGGAATATGAGATGCTGAAAGCGCTGCCTTCGCACATCCGATTAGTCGGCGCTGAAATCGAACTGATTGAAATGGAGGAGCGAGAAACGGCGCTCAGAAGGAAAATCGATGAATTTTCCGATGAATTCGATTATATTTTTATAGATTGTCCGCCTTCGCTCGGCTTACTCACGGTCAACGGATTAACCGCCGCCGACAGCGTTCTGATCCCGATTCAGGCTGAATACTTCGCGCTTGAAGGACTAACGCAGCTTCTCAGAACGATTAACACGGTGCAGAAGCGTCTGAATCCCAAGCTTAAAATGGAAGGCATCGTTCTTACAATGTTCGACGGCAGGCTGAATCTCGCAAAGCAGATCGAGGAGGAATTAAGGCGATTTTTCCCGAAACACGTGTTTTCGACCGTTATTAATCGGAATGTACGATTAGCCGAGGCTCCAAGCTTCGGAAAACCGGTTATTTTCTTTGCCAACCAATCCCAGGGCGCAAAAGACTATATCCAATTGGCGAATGAATTGATAACGAAAAAAGAACAGACAATACCAATCGACAGTGAATAGCTGGAGAAACAAAGTGGACGAACAAAATCGAATCGATGAGTTAGAAAAAAGGGTTGAAAAACTCTCAAGGCAGCTTGAGGAAACGCTTAGAAGATTCGGCGACAGGATCGAAGGCAGAATGCATAGTGCGGAACGGAATGAAAAAATGCAGCGCAACAGTCTGTTTTGGGGCATAGTTTTCATTGCGGCAGGCGTAATTTGGTTTGGAAATGAAATACACGGTTTTGCTATACATATTCCGTTCTGGCCTGCTTTCTTAATCGTCGTCGGCGCTTTTATAATCTTTAATGCGCATAATTCCCGTAAAAAATAAACTTCAATCGCAAATATCAAAAAAATGTCCAGATTTATGAAAAACTGAAAGACAGGTTGTATTACTAAGTGCAGTAAAAAGTGTCGTTGCGAGTCTGCCTTTAGCAGACTAAGCAATCTGCTAACATCTTGACAATGCCG
>CAZWOY010000649.1:0-1681 GCA_964635255.1 uncultured bacterium | reverse complement strand
TCGACGATAGCGCGAGAACCGGCCTGGATTCCAGCTTTCGCTGGAATGACTGCCCTTGGGCAAAATACTGCCCTTGGGCAACATACTGCCCTTGGGCAAAATGTCGAACAAGAGTGTTCGACCTACTTCAGGTTGAAATATGTTGGCTACCATTTACTGTTCACGCCCGTCAAATGGTTTGTCGGACCATATCCCCCGCCTAAAGGTACATTATCTGCTATTGCGGAGGTTATGTACTCTTTCGCGCGATTGATCGCTTTAGAAACGTCATATCCTTTTGCAATGCCCGCCGCGATGGCGGAGGAGAAAGTACAGCCTGTGCCGTGCGTGTTTTTCGTATCGATAAAGGGCGAATGAAGCGCCTGAAAATCTCTGCCGTTGTAAACAACGTCGATGGCGTCCTTTTCGCCGGTCAGATGTCCGCCTTTCACGACCACCCATGCGCAGCCGATCTTTCCTAACTCGACCGCCGCTTCTTTCATCTGTTCAAGACTCTTAATTTTCCCGCCCAGCAAAACTTCAGCTTCGTAGAGATTGGGAGTGATAACTGTAGCTAAAGGCAAGAGCCGGTTTTTAATAATGATTCGCGCTTCTTCCTTAAGCAAAGGGTCCCCGCTTTTGGCGACCATCACGGGATCGATAACGATATTTTTCAGATTGTACTCTCGGATTTTTTCCGCAACCAATTCGACGATTACCGGATTGGAGAGCATTCCGATCTTTATCGCATCGACTCTGATATCATCGACGACGCTCTTAATCTGTTGTTCGATTATACCCGCAGGCAGGTCGAAGACCTCCTGGACCCCGACCGTATTTTCTGCAACGACGGCGGTAACCGCCGACATTCCATAAACGCCGAAAGCGGTAAATGTCTTCAAATCGGCTTGAATCCCGGCTCCGCCGCTGCAATCGGAACCGGCGATTGTTAAGGCTGTATTCATGTTTCTAAATTCCGTACTTTTGTTTTTCACGCTCGATCAAACGTGTAAGTTCTCGCACAGCCAAAGGAATATCCTCAGCTCCGACAACCGCTGAGATAACCGCTGCGCACTGCGCCCCGGCTTGAATGGCGTCAGGAATATTGGTTTTATTTATACCCCCGATAGCCATAACCGGCAGGCGACATTCCTTGCTTACGTCCCTAAGCGCTTGAAGCCCCAGCGGTTCGCCGGCGTCCGGCTTGGTTTTTCTGGCGTCGAACAACGGACTGATACTGACGTAATCGGCTCCGTCTTTAAAAGCCTGAGTCGCTTCTGTAACGCCGCTGATTGAAACGCCGATTATCATTTCTCGCCCAACCAGTTTGCGAGCCGCCGGCAGCGGAAGGTCGGCTTGACCTAAATGAATTCCATCGCAGCCTGCGGCTATGGCGATATCGACGCGGTCGTTCATGATGAAGGCTGCTCCTGCGTCCTTAGTAATTTCTCTGATTTCCAGAGCCATTTCAAACAGTTTTTTACCGGACGCATTTTTATCGCGAAGCTGTAGCGCATCCACCCCGCCTTCAACCGCCAACCGGGCGGTCTCAACATGCGAACGCCCCTTGGACAGCCTTTCATCGGTTACAACGTATAAACGCCAGTTGGGTATTGGTTTCAATGTATTCCTTGGAAAATAGAATCCTGGCATTATTACTACGTGCATGAAAAAGTGTCATTGCGAGTCTGCCTTTAGCAGA
>CAZWOY010000648.1:0-1684 GCA_964635255.1 uncultured bacterium | reverse complement strand
ATTCCTCATCAAGCGGATTCCGTGAGATGGCAACTATTTTATGCACATAGTAGTAATATTTTGAGTGACCGTCAGGCGCTCGCTATGCATCCTCAGACAATCTGCAATGCGGGTATCCTACCGGATGATTTTGGCTTAATTTCTGCAATCAAGAAACTTTTCGCAAAAATTTACGTTTTATATCTAAAACATTCAGACATTTTAAAACGACAGGTAGATATATATGAATAAAAACCAGTCAACCTGGCAGAGATTCTTGTACACCGGCTTGTTTGCAACGGCTTGCATTTTACTCGGTTTCATGCTGGCTACCGGATGGGAAACGCCGGCGGGAGTAAGCGCACAGCATTCGACGGGTAAAATCGACGCAGATTTTGCCGCGAATATTCCGCTGTTAACCGATGAAGGCGACAGTCCGTTCGTCGAAGTGGCTGAGCGGATTAAACCGGTCGTCGTTAATATACGCGCAGAAAAAGAGATCGCCGGACATCCTTCGATTCCCTTCGATATGTTCGATTTCGGTCCTTTCTTCAGGGAACCGCCTAAAAACAATCGCCAGAAAATTCCTAAGGTTACCAGCGGCGGCTCCGGATTCATCATCGATGAATCAGGTCTGATTATCACAAACAACCATGTTATAGCGGATGCGACGAACATTACGGTTAAATTCGCCGACGACTCTGAACACAAGGCTGAGGTCATCGGCGTCGATCCCGATACGGACGTCGCCTTGATAAAAGTGGACGTCGATATACCCCAAGCAATGGTAGCCAAAATTGGCGACAGCGAAAAAATACGCATCGGTGAATGGGCGATTGCGGTCGGCAATCCATTCGGTCTCGACTGGACGGTAACAGTTGGCGTTATCAGCGCGCGCGGCAGGTCGGATTTGATGATTGGAGGCGGCAGTAACACGCCTATTTACCAGAATTTTATCCAAACGGACGCTTCGATCAACTTCGGAAACTCCGGCGGACCATTGATGAATATCAAGGGCGAGGTCATCGGCGTCAACACCGCTATCAATCCACAGGGACATGGAATTGGATTCGCTATTCCGATAAACTTGGCGAAGAAGGTCGCGGATCAATTATTGGAAACGGGTGAGGTGAAACGCGGCTACCTTGGAGTCGTTCCGACGGAGTTAAACGATGTGACCCGCGAAGCCCTGGACGTCGATAAAGACTTAGCGGGCGTATTTATTCAGGAGGTTCAGGACGATACGCCGGCGAAAGAAGGAGGATTGGAGAGCGGCGATATTATCCTTGAAGTGGAAGGTCAAAAAGTCAGCGACGTCACAGATTTCAGATTTTTAATCGCCGACTATCCGCCTAATTCAAAAGTCGAAATGAAAATCTGGCGCGATGGAAAAACTAAAGATCTCAAATTTACTTTGGGAGACCGCAGCGATTTCCTGCCAGTGGCTCAGGCGCAACCCAGAAAATCCGCCGAAAAATGGCTTGGCGTCACCGTCGAACCGACGGATGGCTTCCACGGACAGAGACTGGGCATAGACAAAATGGACGGAGCGCTCGTTGTGGCGATTGAACCTGATTCGCCCGCGGAAGGGTTATTGCAGCCGGGAGACGTCATCGTTGAGGTCGGCGGCGAAGAAATTCAAACGGTTTCAGACTACGAAAAAGTCGCCGAAGAATTGAAAGAGCGGAAAAAAGCCATCCCATTC
>CAZWOY010000647.1:0-1693 GCA_964635255.1 uncultured bacterium | reverse complement strand
CTAAGCAATCTCCTAATATCTTGATATTGCATAGTATTCCTCATCAAGCGGATTCGGTGAGATGGCGACTATTTTATGCACATAGTAGTACTATTGCAGCGGTCATCAGGAATCCGGTTAAAAGATAGCCGAAAAAATACTACAACAAACAGAGAGGATTATGAAAACGCGAGCCTTGTGGATTCAAAACAGGCATGACGCTCAACTCCGCGATTTTGAATTGCCTGAAACGCCGGATGGTTTCTGTCTGGTTAAAACTCACTTTTCCGCTGTAAGCCCCGGTACGGAAAAACTGGTGCATTCGGGCATAATCGATAAATCGCTCGAAGAAAAAATGAAATGTCCCTATATGGAAGGCAAATTCAGTTTTCCGGTTAAATATGGCTATTCTGCCGTCGGCGAAGTTATCGCAGGTTCCATCGATTTGATCGGCGAGTACGTTCATTTCATGCATCCTCACCAGGAATACTGCATAGTAAAAGAAGCGGACATATTTCCAATACCCTTGAGCGTCCCGCTTGAACGCGCAGTTTTAACCAGCAATCTTGAAACTGCCGTAAACGCAATTTGGGACGGCGGGATCTACATCGGATGTTCGACGCTGATCATTGGTTTCGGCGTGATAGGTTCGCTGGTTGCACGGCTGGCGTCGATGGTTCCGGCAATAGAAATGTACGTTTACGATATTTCAGGCGAGAAATCCAGAATAATCGACCAGATGAGGTTTAATTCAAATCCGGTTGAAAAGATCGATGGAAATGTCGATATTGCTTTTAACGCGAGTGGCAGTGGAAATGGACTTCAATTGGCTATCGATTCGGTGGGTTTCGAGGGAAAAATAGTCGATCTTTCGTGGTATGGAGCGCAGCCGGCAAATTTAAACCTGGGCGGAACTTTTCACAGCGACAGAAAGATGATCATAAGTTCACAGGTATCGAACGTATCGCGAAATATCCGCAACCGATGGGATAAACGCCGAAGAAAAAAACTTGTTTTTAAACTGCTGGAGGATAAGGCGTTCGACGCACATAATTTGCATGCGGTCGATTTTACAGAGTTGCCGGATTTTTATAAAACCATGGCTGAAAATCCTAAAGATTATCTTTCAGTTTTAGTGAAATACGGAAATTCTGCGGAAAGAACCGAGACCGAGGGAACGGCAATGGAACTTGGTGAAACAGCTAATCAAGCTTTAGCGCAAAATGGGAGTGGATCCCCCCTTTTATTCCCCCCTTAAAAAGGGGGGAATTAGAGGTTGTCAACTTAACCCGATTTTCCCCCTTTCCAAGGGGGATGCAGGGGGATCCAAAGAACCAAAATTAAATTTAAACAGAAGAGAATCGAGATGTTTTCATTAACGGTAAAAGACCGCATAATGTTTGCCCACTCGCTGAAAGGCAGGCCTTTCGGACCTGCACAACATTTGCATGGTTCGACGTGCATTGTCGAAGCTGAGTTTAAAACAAAACAGTTGAACGAGTTTAACACGGTCATGGACGCCGGAAAAGCGTCGCAAGTTTTGAGAAATGTGCTGATGGGACTGGATTATCAAAATCTTGACGACCTGGTTGAGTTCCAGAATACCAATACCACAATTGAATTTCTGGCATTCTATATTCATGAAAAGATAAATAAATCAATCGGGATATTCACTTTACTAATGTAACCCCTATATATTGTGGTCTCGTGGTTT
>CAZWOY010000646.1:0-1702 GCA_964635255.1 uncultured bacterium | reverse complement strand
TCTGTGAAATAGTCATACGGCGTGCAGACGTCGTCAACGACCTGGCTTCCTTCGGGTCCAATGCAGTCCGGATTCCGCGAATCCGGGTTCCCGCTTGCAGACGGGGGTGTCTGCAAGCTCTCTTTCGCAGGTCTCTTTCACAGCTCTCTATCGCTCACTCTATCTTTTTCAGTATATTCCCGATATTCATCAAGGCGCTTTGTTCCGCGTCCTTGGCTTTCGCCAGAAGTCCCGCGCCCTCGCGAATCCTGTCGTCTTCTGTCACGTGGCTTTCTTCAGGCGGAAACGGGAACAATTCCATCAGTTTTTTTAAATTATCTTCGATTTCACCATAATATTCAGCGGCTTCTTTCAACAACTGCGAATAAATGCCGCCGATGCGTTCAACGGCTTCATTCATAAATTCCTTTGCATAATGCCGGCATTCATGCCATACGGCAGTATTATAAGCCATTCCCCAGGGATGAGCTTTCTTATTTTGCAGCGCTCTGATCCATCTGTCATAAGCGCTGAGTCCGCTTGCGTAATCCTGAAACACCCATACAGCGGGCGAGCTTTTGAAATCATCTGCAAACTTGAGCGCATCTTTTAAAACGGACAAGTCGTCCGGAGGTTTGCCCAATCCAACAAAATACACTTCCAAAACACCGATTCCGCTATCGCCTAATTTGTTCCAGGGAAACGGTTCAGGCGCTTCAGAAAATTTTGGTTTCGGTCCGGAAGTGTAATAGCCCGCATTGTCATAGCCATTGACGATGTAGAATTCCGGTATGCCGGCTTCCCATGCAATAACAGGAACCTCTTCGTCGATTGCCTTGCGAGTTCTATCCCAAACTTCCTGCTGTTTCTGATGGAAGTTCGCCATCTTTTTAAAACCGACAATCGCATCGGTTACTATGCCGGCGTTTTGTATCAGACTCAGGAAATGTTCTTTACGCCAGGCAGTAGGTCCGCTCGGACAGACCTCGTTGTGCATATTGATTATGAACGCATGTCCCGTCGCGCCGTACAGCCAAGCCGTTGATATATCGCCGCCAAGAAACTGGGCGCATCCCTTCAGGCATCCAAGGTGCGACGTCCAAGCGGGTTCCCACTGTAACGATTCTATCTTTTTCAATTAGTTTCCTCCTGAATTACTCCAAGTATCCTAAAAACCAAAGGATATTAAAAATTACAGTTGCGCCCAGCATTATCGACGCCGAAAATCTGATCCATCTTGCGTTGAAATTAAACCATTCCCAGTCAACAAGCATTGAAAAGGGATTGCCCTCCATCCAATAGCTGCCGTCGAAAAACACAATCCAGACTAATAAGGCAATCCAGAGAATATCCAGAATGATAAAAATAATGCCGTAATTGCCTTCAAATACTTTACCGAATGGATTCTGGCTCACCTCGGCCTGCATTTCGGATTCCGTGTCATCATACTCCCAGTCCTGCGCGAGGCAAACACCGGCGAATAAAACGACGCTGAATAAACAGATTATGTGTAAAAAGCTGTAAGATTGTTTCGGCATATTAGCCTAGAATACTGGGCGAATAAAAAAATCCACCGGTAGGGCAGGCGTCCCCGCCTGCCTTCGCAACCTTGCAGGATCGCATTGGCAGGTGTCCCCGCCTGCCTTCGCAACCTTGCTGGATCGCATTGGCAGGCGTCCCCGCCTGCCTTCGCAACCTTGCAGGATCGCACTGGCAGGCAGGG
>CAZWOY010000645.1:0-1707 GCA_964635255.1 uncultured bacterium | reverse complement strand
AGTGCGCGCTTCAGCGCGTACCGGGCGCCCCATGCGCGCTGAAGCGCGCACTCAATGTGATTAAGCCGGCTATTTTCATGTTGCATGGCGAAGCTGGCTGTCTGAGAATGCCGTGGGAGTGTCTATCAGGCGTCCTCACCTGACATCCAAAATACTTCACGATATCTTGCAGACGCCCCCGTCTGCAAGATAACGCGATGGCCGGGCATTTAAATGCTCGAAGCAAATCGTACTTTACAGGGATAATTGTATCGATGAGATAAAAATAGAACCAATTCGGACCGAGGATATAGGTCAAATTCTTAAGCTTGAGAACGAATGTTTCGACGATCCTTGGCCCTTGGGAGCGTTTGCTGCCGCTTTGGAATCGGGAAATGTCTTTTGGGGAGCGTATTTGGATGGCAATTTTGCCGGCTATTTCATTATTTTCGTTTATGACAATCATTTTCATTTATCGAACTTAGCTATCGACAAGCGATACAGAAGAATGGGAATCGGCAGGCGATTTTTAAAAGCCGCCGAAACATTCGCGGTAAAAACTGGTATTTTAAAACTGACGCTTGAGGTCAGCGTTAAAAATACGGCGGCTTTAAGCCTCTATTATTCGGAAGGATTTGCAAAAGAAAGAATAATTCCGGCGTATTACGCTAATGGCGCCGATGCGCTGGTATTAGGCAAAAGGCTCACGAAATCGAAAACGACATAAAAGAATACAAGGACGAAATGGCGGCATGGTTTAAGCGCACTGCCAAACCCTTACAGGCAGATCAGAAAAGGAATATCCCCGACGGCGTCTGGATAAAATGCCCCTCTTGCGGCAACAGTCTGTTCGCTAAAGATTTAGCCAGACAATACGAAGTTTGTTTGACATGCAGCTATCATTTCAGACTTTCTTCAACGAAGTATTTCGAATTGCTTTTGGATGACGCAGGATGGGTGGAACACGATCAGAATCTCGTCTCGACCGATCCGCTGGGATTTAAGGATACGATGAAATATCCTGATCGCGTCGCAAAGTACGCGAAAAAATCCGGACTTAACGACGCCATTCGCAGCGTAACCGGTAACATGAACGGACGATCGGTCGAAATAGCGGTAATGGATTTCGCATTCATGGGCGGCAGCGTCGGATCGGTGGTCGGCGAAAAGGTCAAACGGTCGATCAACCGCGCGGCGACTAATAAAACGCCTTTAGTGATAGTCTCCTGTTCGGGGGGAATGCGGATGCAGGAGGGCATTCTATCGCTGATGCAGATGGCGAAAGCGGCGTCGGCGCTGGTTAATCTAACCCGCAGCGGACAGCCGTTTATCTCGGTTTTGACCAATCCGACAACCGGCGGAACAACCGCCTCATATTCGATGTTGGGCGATATAGTCATTTCCGAACCGGGAGCGTTGATCGGCTTCGCCGGACCGCGCGTAATCAAGCAGACGATCGGTCAGGACCTTCCCGAAGGTTTCCAAAGCGCGGAATTTTTACTGGATCACGGTTTTATCGACATTATCGTCAACCGATGGGAATTGAAGGAAACCATTGTGAAACTGTTTGACCTGTTGAAACCGAACGGGAGGAAAATACAGGCGAACCGGCAGTAATGGATTTTGTTTCATTACCGGGAAAATAAAAAATTCTACCGGTAGGGCGGGCGTCCCCGCCTGCCTTCGCAACCTTGCAGAGTCGCACTGGCAGGCAGGGACGCCTGCCCT
>CAZWOY010000644.1:0-1729 GCA_964635255.1 uncultured bacterium | reverse complement strand
CCTGGATTCCAGCTTTCGCTGGAATGACTGCCTTTGATTGGAATGGTGAACAAGAGTGTTCACGCTGCTGGTTAATGACGAACAGGAGTGTTCGACCTACTTTTCATGTTTCATGGCGCGGGTGTGGTTTGCTTTTTTGGGTTTTATTGCTGTTTTTGTAAAAATCGATTTATTTAGGCTGTCGATTTATCGATGATTGACAGTTTGCACTCAGTAAAAAGGGAGAACGGATGAACTACGTTTGGTCGGGATTAATCATAATTGGGGTGGTCGTCGCCGCTTTCACAGGCAAGATGGAAGAAACGGCTTCATCGGCGCTCGATTATGCTAAAGTCTCGGTAGAACTCGCCATCGGCTTGATCGGCGTCATGGCTCTGTGGCTGGGTATGATGCGCATTGCTGAGAAAGCGGGGCTTGTAAAAGCGATCGCCATTTTATTGAAACCGGTATTAAGGTGGATCTTCCCGGAAGTTCCTGTCGGACATCCCGCTATGGGGAGTATGCTGTCTAATATTGCGGCGAATATGTTAGGCCTTGGCAACTCCGCTACCGCATTAGGGTTGAAAGCAATGCAGGATTTGCAAAAATTAAATGTTGAGAAGAAAAGCACCAGTAATTCGATGGCTGCTTTTCTGGCGATTAATACCTCGTCGGTAACCATTATTCCAGCGACGGTTATAGCGATTCGCGTGTCGGCAGGTTCGACGTCCCCGACTGAAATTATAGCTCCTGTCATTATAGCTACCGGGGTTTCCACGATTACTGCCATTTTGGCGTCAAAAATTCTTCAACGGTTTGCATCTCCGCAAAAACCTGACAGTAGGAACGAACGGTCAGATGTAAATCAAACGACCGACGCCGGCGAGGTTGAAAATGAGCGATAACCTGCAATTGATAATGGAAGAATTCGGGCATTGGGCGATACCGGTTATTTTTTTGTTCATCGCCGCGATCGGATTATTTAAAAGACTCAAAGTATATGAAGTTTTTATCGAAGGCGCGAAGGAAGGATTCAATGTCGGCGTAAGGATTATTCCCTATTTGGTGGCAATTTTAGTGGCGATAGGCATATTCAGGGCTTCGGGCGCACTTGACCTGCTGGTTCAACTTTTGAATCCGGTTCTGAAAGCCGTTGGGTTCCCGGTGGAAGCTATTCCGATGGCTTTAATAAGACCTTTGTCCGGCAGCGGCGCTTTGGGAATTATGACCGAATTGATCGAGACGCATGGCGCAGAATCGTTTATCGGGAGGCTTGCTTCGGTTATGATGGGTTCAACGGAAACGACGTTTTATGTCCTTGCCGTATATCTGGGTTCGATCGGCGTGCGCCGATCGCGGCATACGCTGGCGGCTTGCTTAATTGCCGACGCGGCCGGTTTGACGGCTGCGTTTATCGTGTGCAAATTAGTTTTTTGATAACGGATTATAAGTGTAAAAACCATTAAGTGTCTCGTCCTGAAAAAAAGTTTTACTCGTTCCCATGCTCCTGCGTGGGAACGAGTTTTAAGATTCTATTTTTACCGTAATTATTCATGAAGTGCGCTTCGCCACGGAACATGAAAATAGTAGGTCGAACACTCTTGTTCGACATTAACCAGTAGCGTGAACACTCTTGTTCACCATTCCACCCACGGGCAGTCATTCCAGCGAAAGCTGGAATCCATGCCGGTTCTTGCGCTATCGTCGAAGGCAGATGGATTCCAGCTTTCGCTGGAATGACTGCGTACGG
>CAZWOY010000643.1:0-1730 GCA_964635255.1 uncultured bacterium | reverse complement strand
ACCTTCGCGTTCACAAATCCAGTAATCTTCAAGCGAAATGCGCGGATTATTTCGAAAGCGGCTCATAGTCTCTTCGAAAGTCATTTTCATGTTTGGGTAACATGCGGTGTGAATGCGCGCCATTTCCGGAAGATCAGCGTCGCGCGCGCGTCTAACGTTTAAGTTTGTAGGAATATCAGGCATTTTTACTCTCAGCTTTTAAATTCACTCATAGATAATTAAGTAAAGTCAATCGAAACTAACAAGAATTTTTTGGATTTACAATATATTTCTTTTATAAAACAGTCGGTTGATATTACTCAGTTCATTTAATACTAAGTAGGGCAGGCGTCTCTGCCTGCCTGCTGGAAGCGCCATAAACGCCGGCAGGCAGGGACGCCCGCCCTACTTAAGAATGCGGAGTTGATTTCCCTTGAGATGAAACCTCTTTAAGACCTAAGTAACTAAGAACAAGAATTAGTTCAACACCCGGATAAACAGATCCGGGCGGCATCATGTTCTTTGCGCTTTTGGGTTTTATTCTATTTTCGAAAAAACTTCCATGAGGCAATTATAATTACTTTTGAAATATTGTTCCTTTAGGCGATGTCGGTCTTATATCCATTTCAGCTATTGTCGTATTTTTATCCTGCTCGAGAGCGTTGCAAACAGGTACGGCAATTTCTTTTGGATCGAGGAAATATGATTTGTCTAATTGATCCAAATCTGTATCGGCAAAAAAATTCGTATCAACGGGACCTGGATTTACTAATATAACTCTTATGCCCCGGTCCCTTACTTCCAAACGCAATGCATCAGTCATCATTTTTAAGGCGGCTTTTGACGCCCCATACACCGATAATCCCGGGGCGGGGAATTTAGCGGCGCCTGAACCGATATTTACAATACTCCCTTCTCCTCGTTCAATCATGTGCGGCAGCAAGGCTTGAATCAGCAGGAAAACGCTGCGCACATTCACTGAAAATACCGATTCAAAATCTCTAATAGATAATTCTACCAGAGGTTTCAGAAATCCGACGCCGGCAATATTAATAAGAAAATCTATTTTTCCTTTCCAGGACAACGCTTTCTCGGTAAGATTCATAACGTCCTCCTGTTCGGCAAGATCACATGAGATTAGCTTAGTTTCAGAGGGATACAGTTGCATCGACTCGGCGACGTCTTGCAGTTTTTTCTCATTGCGGGATGTAATAATAACGCTGCTGCCGCGCCGCGCCAATTCCAGCGCAGTGGCGCGGCCTATTCCCGATGAAGCTCCGGTCACTAAAGCTACTTTTTTACTGAGAGTTTTTGCGCGCCGCTCGTCGATAGCGGACATTTTTCAGACTCCGGATAATGCTATTGGGCTTCTCTTGCCACCACTTCCGTCACACCAGGCGCCATTTCTTTTAGATATTGCTCGACTCCCATTTTTATGTGCATCAGGGACATCGCGCACCCATGACAAGCGCCTGATAAACTTACTTCCACAACGCCATCTTCTCTTACATCGACAAGTTGTATGTCTCCGCCCTCAATCATAAAAGACGGTCGCATCTGTTCAATAGCAATTTCTACCGACCTTTTATCTACTTGCATCGTCTTTTTCCCATGTTTAAATGTTCGAAATGCTGTTAAATGATACAGTAAATAGCGAGATGCTGTTTGAAACGGGCGGAGAACGGTGTAAAGACAGCGTTATTACTACGTGCATGAAAAAGTGTCATTGCGAGTCTGCCTTTAGCAGACTA
>CAZWOY010000642.1:0-1750 GCA_964635255.1 uncultured bacterium | reverse complement strand
CTGGCAGGCAGGGACGCCTGCCCTACTAAAGAGAACCTATTATGATCTTAGTAATAGTTTTAATTCTCTGCCATCAAACTTAGGATCGATCCATGAAAAATCTGACAATGATTTTACTGCTCTTTTGCCTTGCGCTTCCGGCGTTTAGCCAGGTTGTAATCGAACCGGACGATATTCCGCGCGACGGCGGGACAGTTTTCACATACTTTGTACAATCCGATATGCGCAACGGAGTCGAGGTGGATTTGGGAAATCCGGGAGCAGACCTGGAATGGGATTTTACAGATTTTATAAGCGACGAATTCGAAGCCGATACATTGTTCGATCCTGAGAATGCGCCTCATATCGATCTGTTCGAAGAAGTGAATCGAGTAGTAAAATCAGCGCGAAACGATATCGGCATGAATATGGGAGCCGGCTATCAATATGAATCGGTGACCGATTCAGGCTGGTACATGCGAGGAACATTCAACGATCGGTTCGAGCTGGGTCGCCCGGTTGTTTATCCGGAACCCGTAATGATAATGCCTTTGCCTGCGGAATATGAGGACGAATGGGATATAGCCGTCGATTTCTCAATTCCGATGGCAGCCCCTGATTCAATTGGCGATGGGCTCTTGGATTCTATCTATATAAACATCGCTTTCGGCGGGTTTGCGGAAATGGACGGATGGGGAAGTTTGCGTTTTTCAGGTGGGAATGTGGAAGCGCTGCGGCAGCATATCCGCACCGGCGGCGAGATGAGCGTTATCGGCGTGCGAACGATTATGGGCCGGCGCATCGAGATTCCTTTGTATCAGTATGACTATGAAGCCTCGCATATATATCGTTGGTTATCGCCGGAATATGGAGTTCTCGCGTCGATTACATCCATGCCGGGCGAGGACGAGGAAAATTTCGATTTGGCGTCGCATATCAGAATCCGAAGTATCATTTCCGATATCGCATTTCAGGACGAACCGGTGGACTTTGGAGTCGTGCATGTCGGAAATGCCGGATTAGCGGACATTACCATCCGCAACGATGGAGAGGGAATGGGAATCGTTTCGGAAATAGAGTTCTCAGTATCCATCATGAACGAAATGGAGATTCTCAGCGATTTGCCCGTCGAAATCGATCCCGGCGAGGAAGCAGCGCTTCGATTATTATGGAATCCGACTCAGGAGAGGACGCTGGAAGGTAAATATATATTACTCACTCACAACGATCCGGACGAGGAAAACCCGTTCGAGTTGCAGTTAAGCGGTGTAACTGCGGGATATTCCATAACCGATGATGTTGAGACGCTTTCCGGATTCACTGTCGGCGTTTGTTATCCCAATCCTTTCAACGATCGAGCGCTCATCCCGGTCTATGTTAAAGAAAGATCAGCGGTCGATTTTGAAATATATGATCTCTCCGGGAGACTTACTTTTATTTATTCTGTTATATTAATTCCGGGAAAGCATTATTTAAATATCGACGGAAGATATCTGAGCGAAGGAAGTTACCTATACAGAATAACAAATAGTGAACAGAACGAAACGGGTAAGTTTATCTATTTAAAATAGACTTGACCTTGAGCAGAGTTATGATCTAAGTCAATATTATTTCAGTACATATTTTTTTTCGCTTTTCGCATCGAAGGTTGTGAAACGCTGGATTGGCTATTAAATTTAGTTTTTATGATATGCTTTTTTTGATTTGCTTTCACGTCAATTCAGTTTTCGTTTTAAAACTGTAAAAACATGCTATGCATAACTTACATAAG
>CAZWOY010000641.1:0-1752 GCA_964635255.1 uncultured bacterium | reverse complement strand
CTTCAGGATTGTAGGTCCAAAGGTAAGATAGTTCATCGTTTTGCTGATCTTCTACTTCGACCCAGAATTCTATTTCTTCGTTCAACAAAGCAGAAAAAACTGTATCCTCCGGCGACCATGAGATGAATTGCGGTTCAAGAATCTCTGGTTCGAGCTTTATTACTAATGCGTCTTGGCCATGTCCTCTTTCCGTACTTTCGCATATCCCTGCCGCAATTATCGATCCATCGTGTCCTTCAATAACTGAATTAAATTTATTATAGCCGGTAATAAATTCATCCAATTCGTTTAAATCATATACCTGTCTCCACTTTTCATTGCCTCGAGTATCTGTGACCACCAAATATGGTCTTTTATCCCCAACATTTTCAAAAAGAGTGCAATAACCAACTATTGCAACACGGTTACCGCCAATTCTGTCAATAGAATTGCAAATATCGAACTGACCTTGCCTTTCATAATAACTTGACCAAATTGGATTTCCATTATTATTTATTTTGATCAAATGGCACATTCTGTAATCGCGATTATCGATATTGCGAACGTAACCGCCCGATACAAATCCGCCATCCGGGATAGAAACTAATGAATAATGACGGCTTGTTTCACCATAGTTATGGTGCCTTGCCCAGAGCAATTCACCCTCGAAATCCACTTTGACCGTCCAAACCTGATTATTGCTGAAGCCTGTGCCAATTATGCCGCCTTCCGTTTCGCGAATAGAATTGACGATTTGATCGCCGCCGTTTCGTATCCGTAACGTCCATATTGCATTACCCTCGCCGTCGAGCATCATAATGCAGCCATCAGAATCGTCTCCATCAAATCTATGACTTCCTGCTGCAATAAATTCACCGGATTTAAGTTCGATTAGCGAACGACAAGATCCTGGACCGCCGTAATCGTTTTCCCACAATTGATTGCCTTCTTCATCGACCATCATTACAGCGAAGTTTCCGATAACGACTTCATAATTATTGCGAAATTGAAAATTCTTACCGCCGGTCAGGAAATTACCTTCATCGGTTTCGATGATAGTATTCAACATGTATCCCTCGTAAACTCTCGCCCATTCTTGTTCGCCATTGCCGGAAATTTTGACAATCAGGTAATCCTCGCCCGACATACCGCAGGCAATATAGCCAGAATCCATCGTTGCAAAAATATCGGCAAAATACTCTCTGTAAGCAGCTCCTGCATGGTAGTTGCGAATCCATTCAACTTGCGGCTGCGAATGAAGTAAATTGAATGTAATCATTGTCCAAAAAACAAGCGATGTGAACTTCTTCATTTTATCCTCCAAAATAGGGAATGTTCACCTAATTATATTTAATTTAAATTTAATCGATGAACATTCCCAAAGATTAGGGTTTTGAATTATGGATCTGGCGTAGCTTCTGTCTCAGCTTCGATGCCATTCCAGATATCGCCGCCTGTGCACGGTTCAGGATTCCAATCTATGTCTTCGCCTGTATTCCACACAATTTTGTAGGAATCGCATCTCGAAGCCGGATCATCGAACGTTGTAGTATAAATATCGTAGCCTGCATTTGCAGTTAGCGGTCGAGACACTACACATTCGGCTCCATCGAACAGCATACAATTTGCTCCGACGTCGTATGCATTGAGATTATCATCCCAGTCAATGGTGAACGTAACGTCGATGTCCTGCGCCGACGCCGCATTTGCGAATACATACGCAAACAGCGCCACAATAATGAAGAATTTCTTCATTGTTTCCTCCTAAAAATA
>CAZWOY010000640.1:0-1762 GCA_964635255.1 uncultured bacterium | reverse complement strand
CAAACTCGTTCCCACGCGGGAGCGTGGGAACGAGTTATTAAAGTCGCAGAATCTTAAATGAATCGCAGTAAATACTAATTTTCATAATGCGCTAAGAATTCCGTTTTCGCACCGGTTTTAGCATTTAAAGTAAATAGTTTTTAAACATTGGATATTCAATATCATAAGTAATTTATGTACACTTAGCCTTTCAGATAGAATGCGGTCTTGGAATCCAGTAGTTCATTCTTTCTATGGCTTCGAATCGAAAACAATCTGAAATATGATCGTTGACAATTCCTACACTTTGCAGATGAGCGTAAGAGTTGATAGGACCAATGAATTTGAAGCCTCGTTTTTTCAAGTCAGCGGCGAGATATTCTGATTCGATTGTTTTATTGGGAATTGCGTCATCGAGTAAGTATATTTCTTTTTCTTGCGGGATATAGGCTCTAAGAAAATTGAAAAACGAACCAAATTCATCCACAATCTCAATAAATTTCTGCGCGTTATTTATGGCGGCTTCTATTTTAGCCTTGCTCCGAATGATTCTTTCATCCTTTAACATCTTGTTTATATCGCGTTTGGTTAGCTTAGCAACTTTTTCAGGATCGAAGTCTTTGAAGTTTTCGCGGAATGCATTGCGTTTTTTAAGAATAGTCAGCCAATTTAGACCAGGTTGGAACGTTTCAAGAACAAGATGTTCAAATTGACTCTCGTCATCCGGCTTAAAGACTCCCCACTCCTGGTCGTGGTAACTTAAAAGCAGCGGATCAGAACCGCACCACTTGCAGCGTTTTTTGTGACTCTCTCCCATACCGCCATCTCAATTAAAACGTCAAGTCAGAAAATGGTATTAAGTATCTTAAACCGCGAGGGGAACGCTGTTAACCCTGCCGGCATTTATCGTAAAATATCTATTGACCGCTGGGGCGCCGGCGTTCCCGCTCGCAGTTGATATTCTTATATTCCAAGAAACTAATTTTTTATCTGAACAAACTGCACCAAAATGCTTCTTACGCCAGGCAATTCCTCAACCTTTTCCCGGATTTCATCTTCAATGTTAGAGGCGAATTTCTCCTCTTCATCGGTTATCTTTACTTCGACAAAGACTCTTCCTTCTTCATTTTCAACATTCAAACGCCTGATACGATTGCTTTCGATCAGGCTTTCGCCGGTATTCGGATTAATGACTCCCAAAAGCGCATCGTTTACGCTGCGTTTATCCAGTTTTAATTCCGTTTGTTCCGCCAGACCGTGTTCGACTTCCCATTTATGCACAGCCGACTTAAGACCGTCGATTGCCAGCACTGAACAATGCAGTTTTACCGCCGGCAGCCCGCCGAGCGCTTCATTTAAATCCGAATGTTTCAACTGCTTGATCTCATCGATGGTCTTGCCTTTGGCGAGGATAGTCGCCACCGAAGCTGTGGCAATATTCGAAGCGCATCCGAATGAACGGAATTTAATGTCCTCGATAACTTTTGTTTCAGGATTTATTTTCAAATTGTATGTTATCATATCGCCGCATGCCGGGCTTCCCTCGGTAGAGGTTGCATCCGCATCGGGGATATCGCCGACATTTTGCGGCGACGTAAAATGTTGAATGACTTTTTGACTGTACTTAATCGCCATCTATGCTGCCTTCTTCAAGTTTTCTGAACTGATGGTTTTTTAAATGTTACGAAAAAAATCCATTGAGTGTGAATTTTGCCGCGTTATTACTATGTGCATAAAAAAGTGTCATTGCGAGTCTGCCTTTAGCAGACTAAGCAATCTCCTA
>CAZWOY010000639.1:0-1762 GCA_964635255.1 uncultured bacterium | reverse complement strand
ATTGTCAAGATGTAAGCAGATTGCTTAGTCTGCTAAAGGCAGACTCGCAATGACATTAGGAATTTGATGGAATGCGGATATTAATCAATATCAAGCATTGTCAAGATGTTAGGAGATTGCTTAGTCTGCTAACGGCAGACTCGCAATGACACTAGGAATTTGATGGAATGCGGATATTAATCAATATCAAGCATTATCAAGATATTAGGAGATTGCTTAGTCTGCTAAAGGCAGACTCGCAATGACACTTTTTACTGCACGTAGTAATAACGGATTTCACAGCGATGGCGTCCTTTCTTTTAAACCTGCCGTGCATCTAGTCCATAATATTGTAAATTATTTGTCATTTTATTACTTTTTTATATTAATTTGTCATTCAATTCGATTTGAATTTTGCATTGCGCAACTCAAATACGAAAAATGGGATGGAAACTCGCAGCGTCCTATCTGATTATCGAACACAAAAAGTAAGATAGCGGTAACGGGCGGGCCTGCTAAAGGAGTGAACTTACTGTTGTTTTTACCGGCAATGCCGAGCTGGATTCAAAAGCGCCTCAATGCAGGGCGGGTTCTTAACCCGCCGCAAGTAATGTTTGTTTGCTAACATGACTTTTACAATTATAAATGATTAAAAAGATTTGCATAGACATAGGATATACAAAAATCAAATCCTGCTTTTTCCCAGTTTCAGGATTAATTTTATTCTTCATGGTTGGTTTTCTTTACAGCCAAAAAATTGATGAGAATAATTTTCTTACCTATCGGGAATACTATCAGAAGCAGATCGAACCGCCCTATATAATTGAGATCAATCGACCGAAGGGCAGCCTCCTGTATATCGGAGTCAGTCATACGGCAAATCCTGAAGATCCTCAGATTAAAACGATTATCGATAAATGGAACGAATTTAACCCGACTCTGACATTCAGCGAGGGCGGCGTTTGGGGCCTCGAAATAAATATCGAGACAGCGGTTAGAAAACACGGCGAAGGAGGACTATTACGGTATCTCGCGGCTATGGACAGCGTGCCGATAAGAAACATCGATCTCGGCGACGCCGCCTTAGTCGAACTCCTTAAAAAAGATTATACGGCGGAACAGATCAAGCTCTTTACCATTCTGCAGTATATCCCGCAGTATTTTCGATTGCAAACGGAACAATCGTTCAGCGCCTATGTCATGGATGCAATCCGAGCGCTTTCGAAAAAACCGGGATTAGAGGGTTTCCCCCGCGATTTAGCCGAATTAGCCGCCAGCATAGAGCTGCACCTGCCGGAGTTGGCGAATTGGCGCTACGTAGATACCCGCTGGATCAGTCCTCTGGACTCGCTGGCGTTCACAAATGAAATTGCGCGGTTAAGCGGATATTACAGGAACAGACATATAGCAAATTCGCTAATTGAATCCGTAGAGCAAGGCGAACGAGTTTTCGCCGTTAGCGGCTTAACCCATGTGGTTATGCAGGAACCGGTTATTCGCAAAGCTCTCGGTGAAAAATGAGAATATTTCCCGGGAAAATAGAATTAACCAGGAAGCAGCCCGGATTCCGCGAATCCGGGGAATCTTTTATTGGGTGCGGGCTTCAGCGCGTACCGGGCGCCTCATGCGCGCTGAAGCGCGCACTCAATGTTATTAAACCGGCTATTTTCATGTTGCGTGGCGAAGCATGCTTCATGTGCAATTACTGGGAAAACAATAATTCCACCGGTAGGGCAGGCGTCCCTGCCTGCCTTCTCATCCTTGCAGAGTCGCACTGGCAGGC
>CAZWOY010000638.1:0-1766 GCA_964635255.1 uncultured bacterium | reverse complement strand
AAGGAAGATGGATTCCAGCTTTCGCTGGAATGACTGCGTACGGTACGTTATTTTCACAGAAATTGCTTGAACTAAGGGGTATAATAGCGATAATGCTGAGAAGCATCTGGACTCATCGGTTTATCTGGACTCTCGACAGTCTTGTGCTTGGGATCATTATCGACAGGTTGTCCCCTACGCCTTTGTGGGCGCTGCTTGGAGCGCTGGTTGTGGCTGCCCTTGGCTACTGGCGGCTGGGCAGACCGGGTTTGATAGTCAGGTTTTTAAAGATAGACGAAGAATCCGCGGCGATAATCCGGACCGTGCTATTGGCGCTGGGATTCTTTATCGGTTGTACGATCGCTGCGAGCTTGATCGTATAATTTTAAAATTGTCGTTTTTTAAATTTAACATAATTTTGGAGAGAAGATTTGGCGGTTAGATTAAGATTGACGCGCATTGGGCGGAAGAAACGTCCATACTATCGAGTAATCGCTGTTGACAGCCGGAAAAAGCGAGACGGCTCATTTATCGAACGGATAGGTTACTACCATCCGCTTGACAATCCGCCGATTGTGGAAATCGATGGCGACAAAGCGTTGAAATGGCTGCGGAACGGAGCCCAGCCTTCGTCGACGGTTTTGAGCCTCCTCAGGCAGGAGGGAGTCTGGTATCGATTCCGGCTTGAAAAAAGGAATCTGCCTGAAGACCAAATTCAGCAGATGATGAATGAGTGGTTTGAGAAGAATTCTAAGAAGTTGGAAGCCAAAAAGGCGGCGCTGAAGAAGGAAGAAACTTCCGCTGTCGAGGAAACTCCAACAGAAGCAGCCGAAACAGCTCCAGCCGAAGCAAAAGAAACGGTAGAAGCAGCCGAAACGGCTCCAACCGAAAAAGAAAAAGAACCGGCAGCAGTTGAAAGCGTTGCTCCCAAGCCTGAGGCGGAAACGACCGAAGAAAAAACGGAAGAAGTAAAGACCGAAACTTTGCAAGAGCAGGCTCCGACTGAACCGGCTAAAGAAGAAGAAACTGAAAAGGTTGAGGAAGCCCCGAAAGAGGAAAAGAGCGAATCTTCCGAACCGGCGAAGGAAACTGAACGGGACGACGAAAAGAAGGAAAGCTGAAGCGACCGAGCCAATCGAAATCGATTATATTACTACGTGCATGAAAAAGTGTCATTGCGAGTCTGCCTTTAGCAGACTAAGCAATCTCCTAACATCTTGATATTGCATAGTATTCCTCATCAAGCGGATTCCGTGAGATGGCGACTATTTAATGCACATAGTAGTAATACGCTTCAGATGAACAATTTGACTATTTTGGACTTTTATTTATAATATGGTTTCAGATCGAAATGCACAGATTCCCGGAACGCCGGTAAAACCATTGTCCGATCCGATGATAATCGGCAGGATTGCCCGTCCGGTCGGAGTGCGCGGCGAGGTTAAGGTATCCGATTTCGAGGGCTGTCCCGCCTGTTTATTGGGAACCGGCGAGATCATCGTGAATCTGAACGGCGATTTCAGAGCTCTTGAGATTACTCATTACAATCCCTCGGGCAAATGGATCAGGTACAAGCTGAAAGGAGTAGAAAGCCCTGAGGAAGCCGCGCTGCTGAAAGGCGCGGAAATTGTTATTCCCTGGGAGGACAGACCTCCCAAAGCCGAGAATGATTATTATGTCGATGACTTAGTCGGCTGCATGGTTGTGACGGACGATGAAATTGAACTGGGCATTATGGAAGAAGTCTGGCGTCAGGGGCATCACGATATCTGGGTGGCAAGAGGATT
>CAZWOY010000637.1:0-1767 GCA_964635255.1 uncultured bacterium | reverse complement strand
AAATTTCCAATACGGCCAATTTCGCAATATAACAACTATTTTATGCACGTAGTAGCAACTAATAAAAGAATCTGTGAATTCTCGGCTCTAAAGTTCTATCAAATCTCTCCTGAACGAGTTTAAAACCTCATGACCGTCTTCGGTCACAACCACGTCGTCCTCAATGCGAACGCCCCCAAATCCTTCAATATATATCCCCGGTTCGACAGTTACAACATTGCCGGGCTTCAATTTATCCTTTGAAATTCTCGAAAGCGTCGGACGGGCGTGTACGATATGTCCCAAGCCGTGTCCGAGGCTGTGTGTGAAATACTCGCCGTAGCCGGCGCCGGCAATGATTTTCCGGGCGAGGGCGTCCATATCCGCGCATTTCTCGCCGGGGCGGATGGCGTCGACGGACTGCCGCTGGGCGTCCTGCACAATTTGATAGATTTTTTTCTGTTCATTCGTCGCTTTTCCGACTGTTACGGTTCGCGTGAAGTCCGACGCATAGCCATCGACGAAACAGCCCATATCGAAGGTCACGAAGTCGCCTTTTTCGATCTTCTTAGTCGATGCGATCCCATGCGGCAGCGCCGCGCGCGCGCCGCTGGCGACTATGGATTCGAAAGCGTCTTTCTCAGCGCCGTGCTGAGCGTTGCGGTAAGTTATTTCCGCCGCGAGCTCTTTTTCCATCACTCCCGGCTTAACCAGAGGCAGGATTTCCTCGAAAACTTTATCGGTAATTTTCACGGCTTTGCGGATAGCCTCGATTTCTTCCGGTTCTCGCTGAGCCGAAAGTTCTTCGATCACGTTGCTCGTTTCGACGATTTCCGATTTAGGGAACGCTTTTTTTAGCGCACTGTAAAACTCGACGTTCGTCTCCCGAGATTCGATTCCGATTCTGCCTCGAAAACTAATGTCCTTATTTTCTTTCATCTCGCGGATGAACGGATTCAGCGGGTCTTTGCCTATTGAATAAATAAAGACTTTAGCGCCCTTGACCTGCTCGCGCGCCTGGTTAGTATATCTGCCGTCGGTTATGAGATAGGCGTCTTTTGGGGTTACGATTAAGACTCCGTTAGAGCCTGTGTAACCGCACAGATACCTCATATTCGCCTGTTTAAAATTCTCAAATCGCGTAACGATAAAGTTCGCCACCCCCAGCGACCGAAACCGCCCGCGAAGCGCGTCTAATCTCTGCTGCATTTAAAACCCGTTTTTTGATGGTTTTTCAGATGTTTCCTCGTGCTGAAAAAATTCAATATAAGGAATTATTTTAGCGAGCATTAGTGAAGAAGGTCACTTTGGGGAGGAATTTGGAAAAATTAGAGGGAGAATGGTTTTAGAAAAGAAAGGTTGAAAGAAAAAGCCGGCTTCGGAATATTTTTTCTGAACGCAAAATATCGAGTGTTGATTTATCTTAAAAATAGCTTTAAGTTGAATATTCAATCTGTACAAACTGGATGGGAAAACGACATGGAAAGGATCTTCGAATATACTGTTATTTTCGAACCTGCGGAAGAGGGAGGATATGTGGTTCATGCGCCGGCGTTGAATGGTTTGGCGACGCAGGGAGAAACGCTCGACGAAGCGCGCGAGATGGCGAAAGACGCGATTAATGGTTATATTGAGACTTTGCAGGAACTTGGGCAGCCTGTGCCGGAAGATATTGCCAAATCAAGGCAGATTGCAATGGAACGATTAGAGGTTGCTGTTTGAGATGACGCCTAAACTACCGGTAGTAAAATCGAATACTACTATGTGCATTAAATAGTGTACGTATTC
>CAZWOY010000636.1:0-1768 GCA_964635255.1 uncultured bacterium | reverse complement strand
AACCGGCATGAAGCGAATAAGCCGCAACTCGTTCCCACGCTCCAGCGTGGGAACGAGTTTGTAAAAACATGGGCGGCGCCTAATTTAAAACCGCGTTTCTGGTAAAAATGCAAGGCGGGAGTATTATCGTTCGTGGTTATCAGCCACAGGCGCGTACAGTTTTCTTTTTGGGCTGCATCTAAGACGATATTAATTAACTCCGTTCCTATACCCAGTCCCTCGTAAAAGCTGTTAAGGCTGACTATTTCATATTCTCTTTTTATAATCGCGCAGGTAATCAATCCGGCAGGCTCGTTTTCGAATAAGGCAACGAAGCCGGGCAGTTCATTTGCGCGATGGATTCTTCATCGCGTAATGATATTCGGCGAGCCCCACCACTCTTTCAGTTTTTCTTCTATCCATATCCGGTAATCGGAACTGATTGGGACAATATGAACGTCTGCGTTAATTATGGATTAACCGGTTCTTTTTATAATGACCAATGTTATGTCATCATACTGTCCGGCGCCGGTTGAAAATTTTGTAACATTGCTTAAAATCGCCTGCTTAATTAATTCGGCGTCGCCATCGTGATTCTCGCGGATAATATCCGCTAACCTGCGCTCTTCGAATAATTCGAGACAAGTATTCTGGGCTTCGGTTATTCCGTCGGAATAAATTACCAGCACGTCGTCGATATACAACTCGGTATTTAATTTCTCGTATTCCAGATTTTCTAAAAAACCTAACACGGTTCCGGTAGCATTTAGTTCTTCGAATTCATCCAATTTATTCCTGTAAAGAAATGGCGGATTGTGTCCTGCATTGCAATATTCGAAAAAACCCGATCGATGTTCCAAAATTCCGGTCAAACAGGTTATGAACATATTATCCGCAGAATCCTTATACAGCATATTATTTGTGTTCCGAATAATTTTAGACAGTTCGATTGCCGGTTTATTCAGTAAATACGCTAAAAGGATGCTGCGGCATTCAGCCATCAATAATGCCGCCGGCATGCCTTTTCCCGATACATCGCCTAAGAAAACCGCAGTTTTATCTGTGTCAAGTTCAGTGAAATCATAAAAATCGCCGCCCACAATGGCTGCCGGGATACATGTTCCTGCAATCTGGTAGTTTTGCAGCGCCGGCGTAGTTTTTGGCAGCAGAGAAAACTGAACCGCACGCGCGTCCTTTAGTTCATCTTCCAATTTTTGATTCAGATTTTTTATCTGGTCATAAGCTTCCTGAAGTTTCAGATTGATAGACTTAAGAGCGTCTCTGGTTTGCTTTAATTCGAGGTGGGTTTTAACTCGAGCGAGCAATTCCAATGAATTGAACGGTTTAGTCAGGTAATCAACGGCTCCAACTTCAAATCCTCTGACTATATCCTCCGCTTCCGTTTTTGCGGTCAGGAAAATTATGGGGATTTCCGAATATTCGGCAGTCGCTTTTAATTTTTCTGAGACTTCAAATCCGTTCATTTCCGGCATCAGGATATCCAAAAGTATCAGATCCGGTTTATGCGATTCTATTTGTTTAAGAGCTTGCTTCCCGGTGGATGCGGCAACAACTCGAAAATGAGTTTTTTCGAGTATTTTCGACAGCATTGTTAGATTTATTTTAGAATCATCGGCAATGAGAATTAGCGGATTGTTTATATTTTTTTCTTTGAGGTTGTTTACCATCGATTGGTTCTCATTTTATTTACTGGGAAAATAAAAAAATCCCACCGGTAGGGCAGGCGTCTCTGCCTGCCTTCGCAACCTTGCATGATCGCTTTGGCAGG
>CAZWOY010000635.1:0-1768 GCA_964635255.1 uncultured bacterium | reverse complement strand
TCTACGGCGTACACGTTGAAATCAACCGTGTCTCCAACCAAGACGTCGAACTCGGCGAAGTCGGGAGTTTTTTCAAGGATTACTGGCGCGGATACGGCTGGGACGACTTTCATCAACAAGCCGCCTCTATTGCGATCCCCGGCATGACCCTTTCCACAGGTAATAATTCCTCCATCGGGAGCTAATACAACCGAATTCAAATCCTGTGCGCCTAAGACTTGGCCATCTAAAGGAATATAATGATGCCACACCTCATTTCCGCCTTCATCAACCTTCATTACAATTGAATATCCTTCTAATCTATTATGGAGCCTGCGCCAATTTGGACCTACTAAGACAAATCCGCCGTCGATGTCTCTCACTGCACAGTTAAACGCTTTAGGGTAGCCATCCTCGCCGATGTTATAGGTTTGCTGCCATATTAATTCGCCATCGCCATCTATTTTAACAATCCACGATCTGCCATTCCACCCTTCATTTATTGAACTTGATCCGCATAACAAGAATCCCCCCGGGCAGGATATTATCGACGAGAATTGTTCAGGATATTGCCCATTCTCGTCGTCAAGTTCATACGTTCGCTCCCATATCAAGTTACCCATTTCATTCACTTTTACCAGCCATCCATCGCCATCAGACCTACCTGCTGCGAGGTAACCATCCTCAGTTTCTCTGAGTGCAAAAAATGAATCTTCGCTGATTCCTCTATCATAGCTGCTTTCCCATAGAATATCGCCATTGCCGTCTATCTCGATAAGGCAGCCGTCGCTGTTGTCGCCGAAAGATCGAGTGAAGCCTGCCAATAAGAAGTTACCGCTTTTTAATTCTATAACCGCATTACAGTAATCCCTGCCGCCTCCTCCATAAGTTCTATACCATATTTCTTCGCCGTCTTCATCTACCAGCATTCCCAAGAAATCGCCTCGATTGCTGCTTGCATCATACCCTCCGACGAAAAATTCTCCATCATCAGTTTCTACCAAACTTTTGGCTATTCGCCCTAATCGATCATTTCCATAGGCGCGATTAAATATAGCATCTAAAGATTCACCATCGACAAGGACAATCCAAACCCGATCTCCAACAACGTGATATCTACCACAAAGCGCATAATTTCCTTCGTTGGTCAGAAATACATCTAAAAACTCCTCATTGACGTCTCCATAGGTTCGCGCCCATTGGATGCGGGGTTGGGAATTAACTTTTAGAGTAAAAAACAGGAAAAAGAATATTGTGGTTAAAATGTACAATTTCATTTTTAGTTGCCTCCAAAAAATTAGTATATCCTCAAATTAAGAGCGCTGAGAATAATCTCAGCGCCCTTTTTCTGATGCGTATTTATTCAATCACCCAATCGGCGTGATAGCCGTCGATGTCATAATCCAGTTCCTGTACAGATGTTTCTGGATTAACTGGACTTTCTTGGCTATCAAGTTCAACCTCCCAAGCTTCAGCAGTACTATGTTCTTCGAGATCAGAAGTTGCAACTCCCCATTCATTGGTTAATTGTTCATCTTCTTCCCAAAGTCCAATTGCCGTTTCGATCATGAAGGTTACAGTTACTCCCTGCTGTCCGATTTGCTGTTCGTTTACGACTTTGCAGGTATGCGCTGCAAAGAGGCTGACTGGGGCGATAAAAACCGCTATCGCTATAATTGTTAGCGATACAATGAAAAATTCTCGCTTCACTTGGACCTCCTTTAAACAAAACAGAAAACTTAATCGCACTGACGCTTGCGATTTCCATTGTTTTTGTTTACGTTAGGAG
>CAZWOY010000634.1:430-1769 GCA_964635255.1 uncultured bacterium | reverse complement strand
GCATTATAGAGAAGGTTCCAGAGTAGCTCAGAACGGTTTAGAAAACCTAAGATTAATAAAAGAAGCCAGTAAAGAGTTGAACCTTGCCGAAGCTGAACAGTTTACAGATCAAATAACTGATTTGTTTAAAACTATTGAAAGCGTCGAAAAAGAGGCAAGACCAAACATTTTAGTTGTTTCCGATCTTGTTCAAAATGCAAACCGCAGAATTAGAACCGGCAGGGTGGATGACGCCGCGGCGCGCTTATACAGAGCTCTTGAAGCTGTAGGACAATTCCTGTTGCATGAAAAAAATATCGATACGTCGAAATTGGATTGGGATATAGTAAGCCCAGAGGAAAAAAAGAAATTTCGTAAATTTGGAAGATTCAAACCCGACGACTCACTTCCAGTTAAAATTGGCTTGCGAAATGCTTTTAATTTAGCTCGCGCGATGAACATCCCATATTCGGATTTGTTCTTTAATCAGCAGAATAAGTTTGTTTATGAAAAGTACATTAATTCGCGCAACGATTCGATTCTTGCCCATGGGTGGAAATCCGTGACCAAAGAAAAATCTGATAATTTTGCTCAAAAACTGTTTGAAGACCTGAAAAATTTGGGAGGCAGCCTTGAAATATGGGAAATTCCAAAAATGCCGAGGCTATGGACATGAACGATAACAACCTTTACATATCCGTATTCCACGCTCCCGCCGACAGCCTTTTTTCTGCCGTTGCATCCTGGGACTGTTATAAAGTTCACAAGCTGCTTAGCGCCGGCTTCGACGCCATGGAAGAGCTGAAGGCGGCGAGGTTGTTGTTCCGGTTCGACTTCAGCGGAAGCCATGGATTCCTCTGCGTTCAATCCAAATTAAGACCGGATTGGTCTTGCCTGGATGGGCATTACGCCGCTTTCTACGGTACGACAAACTATCCACGGGAGCATACGATAATCGGTCCAAAACTTTTGACGCGGCCTCCTCTGGAAATTGGAAACCGTCTGCGATTCCGTTTATTAGCGAGACCGACAATGCGAGTGGGAGCGAAAGACGATCCAGAAAAAGGTAAACGAGTCAGCATCGATTTTGAGGAAGATCAGCGCGATTGGCTCGATAAAAAGGGAACGATTAACGGATTCGAAATCGAACAATGCTCTATTTCCGACCGTATCTGGCATGACAGCAAGAATGAAGAGACGCACCGGGGAGCGCCGAAAACGATTAAGGGCGTTCAATTCGACGGCGTCTTGAAAGTAACGGATTCCGAACAATTCTACGATGCTATCGCCAACGGCATTGGAACACAGAAAGCCTTCGGTTTCGGCTTAATGTCCGTAGCAAAAATAACGCCGGCATAAC
>CAZWOY010000634.1:0-420 GCA_964635255.1 uncultured bacterium | reverse complement strand
AACAACATTGAGTGCGCGCTTCAGCGCGCAGAGCCGCTTAATGCAATCAAAAGCGCCGCTTCAATATCGTTGGAGTACACGCTTCAGCGTGAAGAGACGTCAAATGCAGTAAAAAGCGCCGCTTCAACATCGTTTGAGTACACGCTTCAGCGTGCAGAGGCGCTTCGCACGCTAAAGCGTGTACTCCAACCAAAGCCGGCGTTTTCGTCGGAAAGGCCTCCGCGCTGGTCCGAGACTTGCTTTGGAAAAAGATTCAGTCGTACATTGGCAAAGGAGCCGCCGCGCTGATCTGGAGCGCGAACAACGAGCCGGGCTTCGACATGCGCATGATCGGCGACAGAAAAAAGGCAATCGTGGACGTCGAGAGACTTAAGCTGATAAAAACGCTTGAAACCCTTGACTGACAATGTGTATTCCCCA
>CAZWOY010000633.1:0-1774 GCA_964635255.1 uncultured bacterium | reverse complement strand
AATTCTCGTCGCAATGTTATTTGGATTGGGAATTACAACCGATGTTCTGGCGCAGTAAGCGGGGCATACGATCAAATGCTATGTCGATGAACAACCAGAAGAGGGTGTTTCAGTGAAAATTCTTGTCTTGGTAAACGGCGAGTGGGATGAAGCAAGCGGGACTACCGATGAAAACGGAGAATTCTATAACGGCACGCTTGAACCCGACGCCCAAGCTGATAAGTGGAAAGCCGTTTGCACCGACCCAGGGTTCGAAGGCACGCCTATTTCTGTAAACGTCTTTTATCCGGATCAAGGATATCGCTTCGACCTTGTACCAGATGAGTAATATGGCAATATCGGCGCGTTTAAAAGCGCGCCGATAATTTACTTTCACATTTAAAAGAGGAAATAAATATGGATAAAGCGAAAATTGTGATTTCATTATTTTTTCTCATGTTTGGATTCCTATACGCTCAGCCTGGCGTACAACTGATACATAGTTACGACGATAATCGAAATGAAAGCTTCGAGGATATTTATTTACACTCTGATGGAGGGTATGTTGCATGTGGTAACACAAGTAATGAAAGAGCTTATCATGAAAGCGCTCAAATGCTGATCGTAAAGTATAATTCCGATTGCGATGTTGAATGGTTCGGACATTACGGCAATGAAGGGATATGCGATTTTGCCAATAGCGTTGTCGAAACCGACGAAAGGAATATCATAGCTTGCGGTTCAACCGACTATCTTTCAGACAGCCGTGTCGCCATTGTTTTAGTTAATCCCGAAGGGGAAGAAATATGGTACAATACATACGCATCGGGTTCTGCTCGGGCAATAATTGAGTTAAAAGGCGGTGAATTTATTGTTGCAGGCATTTCATCTAACGCCCCAGGTGTTAATGACGGTTATATTTTTTGCATAGATAATGAAGGAAACGTGTTGTGGGAAACCAGATTAGACGGAGGGGGCGGCACTGATAAATTCCACGCTCTTCGTGAAACAGAAGGCGGAATTGTCGCTGCAGGTTATGCTTTGCCGAATATATGGGCGGTTAAAGTGGACTTTAATGGCAATGTTATATGGAATAGACAGTATGAATCTGATATTAGTTGGAGAGCGTGGACAATGGATAGCGCTCACGACGGGGGATTTGTTCTTGCAGGATCCGTCCGTACAGATATAATTGAACATCGCAGAACAACCGATTGGCTGGCGCTTAAAATCAATGGAAACGGCAATCTTCAATGGTGGGAATCCTATAATTGGATTGATCAAGGTTATGTCGAAAATTGTCATTGCATTGCAAGATTATCGGATAACGGTTTTATTATGGTTGGTCGAAATGATTTATGGCAGCCGTTGGCTTTACGGATTAATTCAAATGGCGTGGAACGATGGCGGGTAATGTATGAACTATGCGATATGGATGAAAGATTTGCCAATGAATCACACTATTTTGAATCCGTAATCTCCGATGAAAATGGTTCAATTGTCGCAGCCGGCGTATGTAATCGTGACGCTAATGTATTTGAAAGGGATGGATTAATTATTAAAATGGCGCCTGAGATCATAGGACCGCATTTATTTTACTGGTCGCCTGAAGATACGGTTTTTGCCGCGCTGCAAGGGGATTCTATAGATTTCACCGTTAGGGCTTCCCATCAAATGGGGGTGGATATGGATTATTTATGGACGTACAATGAAACCGATACCCTTGGCAGAGATACGACTGTAACCGTGGAGTTCGACTCCTTAGGCGCACAGCAGGTTAGGTGCGAAGTAAGCG
>CAZWOY010000632.1:0-1801 GCA_964635255.1 uncultured bacterium | reverse complement strand
CGCCGTAGCGTTCGCTGTTGTAATGTCCGGCGGCGTATAGGGACAGACCCAGTTCCTCGGCGGCGCGGACAGATGGTTCTGAAAGTTCGCCGGTTACCAGAAGATCGGCTCCGGCTATTGCGGCGTCCTCATAATAGCTTCCACCGCCGCCGGAAAGGATAAAAATTCGACTTATCTTTTCTTGGCTGAAGTCAAGTATGAGTCCGTCAGCGCCGAAAACTTTGTCGGCTGCAGCTTTAAACGCACTGATGGATAAAGGTTTCTGTGTTTCGCCAAATGCCGCCGTCAAAGATCCTTTACCGCTGACAAAGATAAAACTAACATTTTCCAAATCAAGCTCTTTCGCGATTATGGCATTGTTTCCTACCTGATAGTGCGAATCCAAAGGCAGATGATAGCCGTATAAATTGATATCGCGATCCAGAAGCATCTTAACGCGACTTTTCAAAACGCCGGTCAAAAAGAGAGGATGGGGCGTATTTTTCCAAAACAATCCGTGATGAACAATTATTGCATCAGCTTTTCTGTCGATTGCTTCCTGGAATAATCGCTCGCTTACGGAAACTCCGGTTATGACCTTTTTTATATCGGTCTTTCCTTCAATCTGCAAGCCGTTGACGCAGTAATCGTTAAAATCATCAGTGCACAGAAAATCGCTTAAGTGTTTTTCCAGATCAAGATTTGTAATCATTCAATTTTCCCGTTTTTGTTGGATTCAATTTATCCTTTTCCAGCGTTGAACCCGTTCAATCGCCGCTATGGTTGCGCCTACGACAACCTCAATCTCAAACGGTTTTGTAAAGTAATCATCGAAACCGGCAATCCGGCAGCTCTCAATGGTATATTTCGGCGAATAGCCGGTTATCGCGAAAAAGACCGACGCCGGATACTTCGGTTTCAGTTCTTTGCAAAAATCGACTCCATCCCGGTCAGGCAGAATCAAATCGAGAAAGATAACCTGAAAATCGCCATCGTTTTCCCTGAGAATTTTAACTCCTTCCTCAGCGTTTTTAGCGCTCAACACGCTTAAACCTTCCTTGAAAAATATTCTTTCAAGGAACCTGACAACCATTTCCTCATCGTCGATGATTAGGATTTTACCCGTCACTGTTTCCCCTTATGACACTTTGCACAAATAACCTGGTTTTCTCTGCGTGAAACTAATTATTGCCTTTTTCTTTCCCGGTATCGTGATATACCACGTCATCGGGATTAAACGGCGGGGAATATACCGAGAAAAAGTGTAAAGGCATATCCCCGGTTGAAGCAGCCGAATAAACGGCGCCTCTCGGTATATATACTATGTCTCCTATCGACACAAAAAAGTCTTCTTCACCGACATGGAATCTTCCATTGCCGTTGTGAATGTAGATCAACATGTCCGATCGTTCATGGCTGCGCGCTGAGATTTTCTCATGCGCCATTAATAAACCATAATTAAATCCGGGAGCTTCTCCAAACTTTAAAAAACCGTCAGCCATATCCTGAGGCAATTTTCTTTTCAACGCCCAGTCGCCAACGTCGAAATGTCTCGGCTCACCGGGACTGATCCTGACTGGTTTATCCTTCTCGCCGCTCTTTTCAGCGCAGCCGGATAAAATTAAAATGCCCAAAAAGAACGCTATTAATTTTCTTAGCATTTTACAACCTCTTCTAATACATTTTTACGAAAGATTATTAAGATTGATTGTTGTGTAAAAAGTTCTCACTTTGTCATTCCTGCGAAGGCAGGAATCCACGCCGGTTCTCGCGCTATCGCTGAAGGAAGATGGAATCTTTGGTAGGGCAGGCGTCTCTGCCT
>CAZWOY010000631.1:0-1811 GCA_964635255.1 uncultured bacterium | reverse complement strand
TTATTGAAGAAAGAAAGTTGAAAACAATTGTTAAATATCTTCCATTGATAGACAACACTCGAAATTTTTAGTAATATAACAAGAATGATAAATAAATTTACAACCTAAAAAGGAGTTTGCGATGAGGAACGTTTTTACGAGAACGGCAAACATTTTAATTTTACTGTTATTTTCCGCATTTTTGTTTACTGGATGCGGAGGTCGAGATCCCAAAGTGGTCGGCAAATGGGTGGCGACTGGCATAGAGATTAGCAAATGGGATATCGGCGGAGTCCCTCCCGAAAAAGAGCGGACTTTTGAATTTTTCGAAGACGGCGCTGGAACGCATGTTCGTCACGATAAGGAAAGCACATTAACCTGGTCAACCGGAAATCAAGCCATAAAGGTGGATTACGATCATGGCGACGATGAGACGTTTCAATACTCTTTTAAGGACGGTCAGTTGGTTCTCATTCAGGAAAACAACGAGAAATTCTTTTATACGAAGCGGTAGTAATCCGATATATGCGAATGGTGTTCGATAGATAGTTTGGCGATGGAAATAGACTGGTTTATTCCCTTCGGCGCGGCGCTCTTTATCTCCGCCTTTAGTTCTGTAGGCGGAGTTTCGGGAGCGTTTTTGCTGCTCCCCATTCAAATGTCTTTTTTCGGCATTGCCGGACCTGTGGTAAGTTCGACGAATCTGGTTTACAATGTCGTCGCAATTCCGGCGGGCGTGTATCGCTTTTATCGTGAACGGCGGCTGGTTCTTCCGTTGATTGCCGCCATTGTTGTCGGGACGCTGCCGGGACTTTTTGTAGGCGCGATAATAAGAATCGAACTTCTGCCCGATCCGCGGTATTTCAAAGCGTTTGTCGCAGTGGTTTTGTTTTACATCGCTTTGAGAATGCTGATCGGCTTGATTAAGCCGGCTGTGAAAACAACCGCCGCCGGCGCAACTTACTCAACCTTTGAGACCGGAACTCAGAAATTCAGCGCTAAATCCATCGAATTTACGTTTCAGTCGGAAACTTACTCCATTCATTTTTCAAAGCTGTTTATACTGAGTCTGATTGTAGGCTTAATCGGAGGCGTCTACGGAATCGGCGGCGGAGCCATTATCGCCCCGTTTCTGGTTTCCGTTTTCAAACTGCCCGTTTATGCAATCGCCGGAGCCGCTTTAGCAAGCACGTTTATCAGTTCTGTCGCTGGAGTCGCTTTCTACTCCATTTTAGCTGTTTTTTATTCCGCCGATATGCCGATAGCTCCCAACTGGAAGCTGGGTTTGTTGTTTGGATCGGGAGGCGCGGTTGGAATTTATTTGGGAGCGCGTATTCAGAGGCATTTGCCGGAGAAATTTATCAAATCGATTTTAGTGTTGGTTCTTTTTGCTGTGGTTGTTAAATATCTTTTTGATTTTCTTTTTGCAAATTAGCCTGTTCTTCGCTCCCGCGCGGCAGGAAGTTGGTCAACATAAATATGCGTTCCCACGCGGGAGCGTGGGAACGAGTTGAAACCTACACAACTAAGGAATATCGATGCGCATCGAAATAGAACATAAACTCGGCAGGAACAAAGCCAAAGAGAAAATCGATGGTTTATTTGAAGAAATCACGGGCAATATAAGTCCCGAAGGCGTTAAGATTGTCGATTTCAATAAGAAATGGGACGATTATCTGCTCGCCGTCGATGCTAAAGTGCGGCATAGCTTTATAAAGGTCGATCTCAAAGGATTTGCGATGGTCTATGATGACAGGGTAGTTATCGAATTTGAAATTCCGGTTATCGTAAAAAAATTGGTCGGCGAGGATAAAATCAGAGATAAACTTGCA
>CAZWOY010000630.1:0-1816 GCA_964635255.1 uncultured bacterium | reverse complement strand
TCATTCCAGCGAAAGCTGGAATCCATCTTCCTTCGGCGATAGCGCCAGAACCGGCCTGGATTCCAGCTTTCGCTGGAATGACTGCTTTTGGGCAAAATCTTGAATGACTGCCCTTTTGATCAACTTGATTGATTTCTGGTGGTGGATGAATCGGATCGTCTATTCATTCCCATAAGTTCCGATAAGTAAACAATTTCCAACACAGCATAGCGCATAAATTCGACAGCGACCAATCGAATGTCGATTTCAGCGAAATGTGTGTTTTTTCCGGATTAACAAATAATCTCCTACTATTCCACCAAATATTGTTCCAAATCCACTATCCTGTGACATAATCTCTGCGCCTGCGCCATATCATGCGTGACAATCAGCGCGGAAACGCCATTTTGCGCTATATCCTTGATTAACTTTTCCACTTCGTCGACGGCGGATACATCCAGCGCGCTGGTCGGTTCGTCAAGCAGCAGGATCGCGGGATCAAGCAGCAATGCTCGTATTAGGCAGACTCGCTGCTTTTGACCTACGGAAAGATTGCCGGCTTTTTCCGTAAATAGCTTGCGGTGCAAGCCGAACTGATCGAACAATTTGTGAGCTTTGTCGATAGGAAAAACTGCGCTTCCCGTCGATTTATATTTAAAGGGCAGCCGGAGATTGTCTTCCACCGGCGCTTCAATCAGCGCCGGCTGTTGATCGACGAATACGACTTTGCGCCGGAAGGCGGTCCAGCCGAATTCATCGCGTGTTCGACCGTTGAAGTGCACGTTTCCCGACGGAGTATCGATTAATCCGGCTATCGATCTAAGCAGCGTTGTTTTTCCGGAGCCGGACGGACCCGTCAAAGCGACCAGTTCGCCTGGAAAAACAGCGCAGCTAAGATTCTCGAACAATATGGCTTTTCCCGCTGAAACGGTTATATTCTTAACAGCGAGCAAAGGCTGTTGGTCGCGATCCGGCTGCGTAGAAGAAGTCAATTCGCCACAACCGCCGGCTATATCGGTTTCTGAATTTTTAACTAATTGGCTCATTGTTCTCTGAACTTCCCTTGCTAACATGTTTTAAACAAATTAAAAAAAAAACTTCACGTATCAAATCCAAAGCAAAGGTGAGAAAATATTTCGGAAAAATCACCATAGTAATTTAAAAAGAGGGGTCACTAATGTTGACAGAAAAAATGGAAAAAGCATACAACGAGCAGATCAATGCCGAGCTCTATTCGGCGTATCTGTATTATTCGATGGCCGCGTACTTCAAGGATCAGAATCTTGACGGCTTTGCCAACTGGATGAACATCCAAGCGCTTGAGGAAGTGACGCACGCACAGAAATTCATAGACTTCGTTTATGAACGCCGCGGCAAAGTTATCCTTGAAGCGATCGAGAAACCGAAATCCGAATGGAACGGTCCGCTGGATGCGTTCGAGGATGCATTCAAGCATGAACAGCATGTAACACAACTGATAAATAATCTGGTTCAACTCGCAACCGAAGAAAAAGACAACGCTTCGCTGAACTTCCTCCAATGGTTCGTTTCCGAGCAGGTCGAAGAAGAAGCAACCGCTGACGGAATCGTCCAGCAACTCAAAATGGTCAAAGACTTCGGTCCCGGATTGTTTATGATGGATAAAGAAATGGCTGGCAGATCGTTCACGCCGCCGCCGGCTGAAGCTTGATAATCGAATAATTGCGATTAAAAAACCCGGATTCGTTGAATCCGGGTTTTTTATTGATACCTTCTGATCATTATGGAATCGGATACATTCTATTTATTACGGGCGTTTGAAACTCAATATTCCATACCATTGTAAAGTAATAACATA
>CAZWOY010000629.1:0-1828 GCA_964635255.1 uncultured bacterium | reverse complement strand
GCTCAGGGTTAGTCGATCCCTAAGCCGAGGCCGAAAGGCGTAGGCGATGGAAAACGGGTCAAAATTCCCGTACCGGTGTGGCATTGTTTGAACGATGGGGTGACGCAGAAGTGAAAGACCAGCCACCGATTGGAAATGGTGGTCTAAGCGCGTAGGCTGGCAGGGTAGGCAAATCCGCCCTGCTAAGGCTGAAACGCAAATGGGAGCCTTAAGGCGCAAACTGGTCCTAATCTTGCTGCCAAGAAAAACCTCTAAGTGAGATGCGACGCCGATCGTACCGTAAACCGACACAGGTAGATGGGGTGAGTATCCTAAGGTGCTCGAGAGAACCGTGGTTAAGGAACTCAGCAAATTAATCCCGTAACTTCGGAATAAGGGATGCCCCCTGCGGTTAAAAGCAAGGGGGCCGCAGTGAAATGGCCCAGGCGACTGTTTACTAAAAACACAGGACTCTGCTAAACCGTAAGGTGATGTATAGGGTCTGACACCTGCCCGGTGCCGGAAGGTTAATGGGAAGGGTTAGCGCAAGCGAAGCTCCGAACTGAAGCCCCGGTAAACGGCGGCCGTAACTATAGAATGGATCAATGTAGTTGTAAAACCTGGCTAAATGCTGGAACATCCGGCGTATCCTGACCTACTCGCTTTATAAAGGAAGCAGTGACAATGGTTCAGGTGCGGACAATCAGCAGGAAAGACTCGCAAAATGCTTAAAGTAAAACAAATACCGATTGAAATAGGATATTATTTAGCGGGCTTCGCCGATGGCGAAGGAAGCTTCAACGTTTCTTTCAGAAAAAGAAGCGATTATACGATCCCATGGAAAATATCCTTGTGTTTCAATATTTCGCAGCGAGACAAAGTTATTCTCGCATTATACAAACGTCATTTGAAATGCGGCGCATTGCGGCAAAGAAAAGATGGCGTCTGGTATTATGAAGTGAATAACTTCAATGCGATTGTTGAAAATGTAATACCGTTTTTCAAGAGGTTTAACTTTCTTTCAGCAAAGAAAAAGCGAGATTTTTCGAAGTTCGTTCAGATTGTTGCTATCATAGAAAAAAAAGAACATCTCTCAATAAAAGGAATCGAAAAGATCCTGGAAATTAGAGATGAGATGAACGACGGCGGCAAACGGAAATATACGAACAAAGAAATTCTCGATAGTCTGCGAGAATCCTCAGAGACTACACGCCAGGTCCGCATCGAAGCGGAATGATATAGTCCGGTCTGTATGGCGACATGCAGAGTCAGACGGAAACGATCTGACCTCCTTGAATTTTCAGGGAAGTAACAATAACGAACGGTCCTAAGGTAGATAATCGCTGCCCCCCATATCGGCAACGATATGGTGCGCATTCGGCTATATGCTGGAAAACCTGAGTATCCTTCTCTACTAATCATGGCTGATTTACCCGAATTATTCGGGTTCCGAACCTCTATCAGGTGAATGCAAACGCAAGGAGGTGATGTCAATGAGAAATAAATTAGGAAAGACAATATCTATTTCCATGCGATTAATTTTAGTGACAACACTATTTATAGGTTTAAATATTAATTCTGATTTGAGTGATTCGGGCAAATTAGCCAGATAGTGACAATGAGTTAGGTGCAGGCAATCAGCAGGAAAGATCTGTTATACGACAGAAATCCTCAGAGGCCACACGCCGAACATCCTGCGTAATGTAGGATGATGATATGGTCCCATCTGCATGGCGACATGCAGGGACGACAAACGTGCAATAAGGTCGTCCGCTCAAAATATGAGTAAGAAAAGAGCGAAATTCCTTGTCGGGTAAGTTCCGACCTGCACGAATGGTGTAACGATCTG
>CAZWOY010000628.1:0-1836 GCA_964635255.1 uncultured bacterium | reverse complement strand
CCCGATACAATTCCCGCAGTTAGAATACGAAAGGAGGATTACCATTTAGGCGCGATAGTTCCCTATTTCGCGATGCTGCCGGATATCAACGGCGACGGCTATGACGAATGGGGTTCGTATTGGTATTTCGTTTCGCGCAATCCCGAAGATCCTGAACCTGACGACGCCGGATTCTATATTTTCATGGGCGGCGAAGAACCGGATGGCGAGCCCGATTTAGCGCTTGTTCCCACTCCGGATCCCTGGTATTGCGACGGACCGATCTGCGGCGGCGATTTCAACGGCGACGGCTATGGCGATATTGTCGTAAAGACAGGCGGATCAGACGAAGATCATGGACAGGATTCAGAATTTCAGTTTCATTTTGGAAATCCGTGGATTGCCGATGTAGAAGGGGAGCGTGAACCTGACCTGTTCGTGGACCTTGGTCAAGAATATGGTGGACATTGGGCTCACCTTCAAAGCGGTAAGTTAGGCGCAGTTGGAGACTATAATGGCGACGGCGTCGATGATTTTATCTGGGCGTATGAAGTTCCCGATTTTTTAGTTATTTTTGCCGGCAATCGCGAATGGCAAGCTGACGTCCCAATAAATAACGACGTCCCGCAAACGTTTACGCTCGATTTGGACGTTTATCCCAACCCTTTTAATGAACGGCTTACAGTAAAATTCAAAATATCCCATACCACTTGGATTTCACTAAAGATATTTGATGTTCACGGCAGACTGGTCAGAAATATGTCCTCTAAACATCTTGATCCCGGAGAATATTCGGAATCGACCGGCATGTCAAATTCGGGAATTTATTTCGTAGAATTGGCGGCCGAACATGGGAGGTTAGTCAAGAAAATTGTTTGTTTGAAATAAGTTGAAAAGCGAAACAAGGAGTACAGAAATGATTCGAATACTTTCAGCAATTGCAGCGGCGTGCATTGTTTTTTTGGCGGTAAGCGCCAGCGGACAGCATGAAATTTGGATCGGAACCGAACTTGGACCGGAATATATCCTTCATGACGGCTTTTTAGACGAAAGCCAGCACGAAGTATTTATTGACAATCAATATTTCATGCAGTCTCTCGTTGACGGCGGTTTTACCTACAACCGCGGCGTCACGACCCTGAATTTTGTTTATAATGGCAGAACGGGTTGTGCAGCTTATGCGGCTGTTCTTGCGGATATAGACGAGATAGGACTAATCGCGTATCCGCCCGACGCCGGGAGTTTTCCATCGCATAGGGCGTGGAGATCGGACAGGATTATGAAAAAACCACTTGACAGTTTAAGGACAAATAACGATTGGGACACCCCGCCTCCTCCTCCGTGGGATTCAAAAGTCGGTTTCTGGCGTCCGGACCCTATGCGGATTGCACAGGGGAATTCTGTTACTTTTATTGAGAATGATGAAAACGAGTCTCCCGCGCTTGCGGATTATTGGCTAACGGACCATAATGCGGGCGGTTTCATTCTCGGCAATCCCAATGATACGACAAACTCCCTCGACGCCAATTGGATTCGGGCAGCGGAACATTTTGTTTTTCGCATCCAGGGAACTTACAAAGATTATTACAAGATCTGGCTGTTAATGAAACTTGCAGATTTTGGCATGGCGGGGAATCCAAACGACACTCTTTTACGGTTTTATATTCGTGATATTGACAATGCAACGGTTGACACGACGTCGGTTCTTGCCGGAGACGACAGCCTGATTACCGGGGAGTGGCATTGGGTTGAGATGAATCCATCGATAAAATTCAATGGCAGCGGTAGAAAATACAAGTTTGCGCTTCAATGGCTTGGCGAACCGGACGCCGGCGAGGTTAAATTTGCGCGGTTTGC
>CAZWOY010000627.1:0-1840 GCA_964635255.1 uncultured bacterium | reverse complement strand
TACTTAACAATATGAGGTCGATATGCATTCCCACGCAGGAGCGTGGGAACGAGATAAAACAAATTGCCATCTCGTTGCCACGCTCCTGCGTGGGAACGAGATAAAACAAATTGCCAACTCGTTGCCACGCTCCTGCGTGGGAACGAGTTAAAAGCGCATTATGACTTTTTAAACATAAATCAAATACTGCGTCTATTAATAATAATACCTTGAATTCACCGCTGATATAGAGCTATCTTTAGGTTTGTCATTTTGAAAAAACAATCGGGAAAATACATGAGTCGTACAAAACCAAGATTATACCGTGGATTTCGAGACCTGTTCTCTTCGGAACTGGTCGAACGACAGAAGATGCTTGACGGGATTAAGCGAATCTATGAACGCTATGGATTCGAACCGCTGGAAACGCCGGCGATTGAATTTGTCGAGGTTCTCGGGAAGTTTCTCCCGGAACAGGACACGCCGGAGGGCGGGATTTTTGCCTTTCAGAACGAAGACGAAGAATGGGTGGCGCTGCGTTATGACCTGACGGCTTCACTCTCTCGGGTTTTTGCGCAGTATAAAGAACTTCAACGCCCCTTCCGCCGTTATCAGGTCGGACCGGTATGGCGGCTTGAAAAACCCGGTCCCGACCACTTTCGCGAATTTTACCAGTTCGATTTCGATACGGTCGGAACCAAATCGATGATGGCGGACGCCGAAGCCTGCTGCGTGATCTGCGACGCGCTTGAAGAAATCGGAATCGGCAGAGGCAAATATATTATTAAAGTCAACAACCGTAAAATCCTCAACGGCGTTCTCGAAACCTGCGGAATCGGCTTGATCGATGAACAGGATTCAGGCAGCGCGGCTATGAACGTCCTGCGCAGCATCGATAAATTCGATAAAATAGGATTACAGGGCGTTATAGAACTACTGACGACCGGACGCGTCGATCAATCCGGCGATAAAATGCCGGGACTAAATCTGGACGCCAAAGTTGTCGAGCACATTGAAAAGTATCTGTCTATCCAAGCTGAAAACAGATCCGGAATTTGCGACTCATTGTTAGATGTGGTCGGTGGATCTAAAGCCGGCGAGGAAGGCGTTGCAGAACTGCGAGAGATAGATGGATTTCTGACCGGCGTCGATTACGGAGAGGAGCGAGTCGTCTTCGATCCGACGGTAGTGCGTGGATTGGGATACTATACCGGACCTGTCTATGAAGCCGTCGTTACGTTCGAGGTCAAGGATGATAAGGGTGAAGTAAAATCGTTTGGCAGCATCGGGGGAGGCGGACGGTATGACAATCTGGTCAAAAGATTTACCGGACAGGAAGTTCCGGCTACGGGAGCGTCCATCGGCGTGGATAGATTGCTGGCGGCACTGAAGATCCTCGGTAAGATTGAAGCGAAAGCGATGACGCAGGTTCTGGTATCGACAATGGATAAAAGCAAATTGATCGAATATCAGAAAATGGCGAAAGAATTGAGGCAGTCTGGAATCAATACCGAGCTCTATGTTGGGAATAAAGGCATAGGCGGACAATTTAAATATGCCGATAAGCGTCAGATTCCCTTAGTGGTCGTTGCAGGCGAGGATGAATTTAACGCCGGGGAAGTTCAGATAAAGGACCTTGAGCAGGGTCGAGTCTTAGCTGAAGAAGTCCTCGATCGCGAAACCTGGCGCAAAGACCGTCCGGCGCAGTTTGCAATAAAACGAAATGATTTGGTTTCGGAAGTCAAAAAGGCGTTGAATATCGCATAGAGTTTTAGATGAATTATTGAAATGTGATAATTCCAAGGTTAATTCTGGGCGTCAGGCGTCCTCGCCTGACGTCATAAGCGCTCTAAAAACAATA
>CAZWOY010000626.1:0-1841 GCA_964635255.1 uncultured bacterium | reverse complement strand
GCACATATTACTAAGTGCAGTAAAAAGTGTCATTGCGAGTCTGCCTTTAGCAGACGAAGCAATCTCCTAACGTCTTGATATTGCATAGTATTCCTCATCAAGCGGATTCCGTGAGATGGCGACTATTTTATGCACATAGCAGTAAAATGCACAGGCAGTTTTCTTTGCAATGGCAGCCATTTTACACCGTTAAAAAAAGGAATTTGTTGAACGGTTTATTTCGTAAAAAATTTCTGATTTCAATCCTGCTGTGTAAACTAACAACCTTAATCTGCGGTTGTGATCCCTCCGGTAATGAATCTCTGAATCCGATCGTTCCGGATCAGGTGGAATTTGAAATCGTCGCCCCGAAGCGGTTCATTGACGGAATATCATTCCCGGTTGTTTTATATAAGCCGCATTCCAATCCGAGGATTGAGCGGTCTTCCTCATTCGCCATCACATCGGACTGCGCAGAGATAAGCCCCGCCGCCATCGACTTGAAAAGAAACATCGGCTGCCGCAAACTCGAGATCATCGGATTCGAGCGGTTTGCCGTGGGGCGAAATATACCACGCCGGATTTGACAATCTTTACGAATATGTCCTTTTCATCAACGGCGGGGGCGGAGGCGTTAACGGGCCTGTTCCCGGCGGCGCCGTACAGGTCGATTCGGGCTGGCTGGCAATTTACGACTGCGCGTTCATCGATGGGCTTTCTGGCGGAGTGTCGGCTTCGAACAGTTCAGTTTCGCTTGATCGAACCCGATTTCATGATTTTCCCGATAACGTCGTCGCGTTCGACGGCGGCGGTCTCGATATGGAAGATTGCTGGATTTACAGCGATAGAGCCGATAACGACAAAGACTTAATCAACGGAGAATCGGCGGATCAGGTCAGGATTCATTCCTGTTGCTTCTACGGCGGAGGCGACATTATCGATTTAGACGACGTCCAAAATGCGTCGATTTCGAACAATACGATCAAGCGCGCTCTCGACAAAGGCATTACTATTGGGCATGGTTCGAGAAATATCTATCTGGCGAACAATATTATACTCCACTGCGAGACCGGCGTTTCCATTCACGAGGATTCGCAGGTTGAACTGTATAACAACGTCATCGCTTTTAACGAAACCGGTTTGAGGATTGCCAATCCTGAGCGGGATAACTCAACGGATGTGAAAAATACAGCGCTCTGGAGGAACGGCGATGAGATCGAAGCCGATGAATTCGCGGATTTTAGAGTAGCCTATTCCCTGGTCAAGGGCGATTTTGCCTTTCCCGGATCTGGCAATCAGTTCGAGAATCCGCACTTTATCGACCAATGGGGCGATAATTTTCACTTGCGAGATGATTCGCCCCTGATCGACGCCGGTTGGGGGAATGGCTGCCCGGAGCGAGACTTCGAGCTGGCGGAGCGGATCGACGTCGAAGAAGCCGAAAACCGCGGCGCCGGCGAGATCCCCTACGTCGATATCGGCGCTTTCGAATTTGGATCGAATCCAACCGGAACGAACAGCTCCGCCCGAATCCCTGAGACGCGCAGCCTGTTTGGCATATACCCAAATCCATTTAATAAAGCCGTCGTACTTGAATTTAACGATCGCGGGGCTTTAGATACAGAAATTGCCATAATCGATCTAACCGGAAGAGCCATAGCCGCAATAAAACCGACTCCCGGGCGCGCCGGAATTCACAGGATATGGTTGAATGCGAATGATTTGAACATGCCGTCCGGACTGTATTTTGTCAGGCTGAAGCAGGCGAAGCGTATTCAGGTCAAGCGTTTAGTATTAATAAGATAAGCATAAAGAGAGTGCCTGTCAATACAAAGAGAGTGTCTGTCAATACAAAGAGAGTG
>CAZWOY010000625.1:0-1847 GCA_964635255.1 uncultured bacterium | reverse complement strand
AGCGAGTCGGCGTCATTGTCCAAATCGTTCCGCCGGCCGTTGCGGTCGTAGTGGGTCCAGCGGTAGTTGGGATCGATCTCCTCGATGGATTCGACGTTTAGGTTGAAATCGACCTCAGTGCCGCGGCGGAGGGTCAGAAACAGGCTGTCGGGCGTGAATTCTCTTACTACAAATGCTTGGACGTCCACATGCCAGGTTATCGCGACTGTGAACTCATTATCGCTGACCTCGCATCTGACTTGCTGAGCGCCTAAGGAGTCGAAGGGGACGGTTACAGTCGTGTCTCTGCCAATGGTATCTATATCATTATATGTCCATAAATAATTCATTTCCCGTCCCAATTGATGCTGCGCGCGGACTTTAAAGTCGATTGAATCGCCTAATAAAGCGGTTAGAGTTGTATCTTCTGGAGACCAGTATAGAAAATAGGGACCGATTTGATCCGGTTCTAATTTCACGATTAAGCCATCTGTCCCATTCACTTCTATTTCGCGCGTTGCTCTTCCAGCAGCAATAATAGAATTTTCATCATCAGTTACTACCGATTTAAAATCATGATATCTATCTGCGAAACCTTCGATGTCTTCTAAGTCGAAAGCTATTCTATACTGTTCCACGCCATTTTGATTAGTGCGAATCGCAACCGGTTGTTCGGAGGAATTGGATCCAACTAAAATAAATCCGTCATCATTCAATCGTTCCACGCAATTACAAAACTCTCTATCATCGTAATCAAACCAATTATAGGTTCTATACCACTGCATCTCTCCTTGATTGTCAACTTTCATAAGCAACCAATCAAGGTAATAGCGATTATCATTATTATCTGTTATCTCTCCGCAAATTACAAATCCGCCGTCGCCTGCGCTTGTCATAGACGCCGGCCACCAATGCCTATCATGGTCAATAATTCTCGACCAAATAATTTCACCGTTGAAATTTACTTTCACAACCCAGATTCTACAGTTTCCAACTAAATTTGACTGCCCGCAAGCTACAATGCCGCCTTCAGTTTCTCTTATTGAGAAAAATTCTTCATCTCCTTCGATACTATATGTGTTTTCCCAGATGATGCCGCCTTCATCGTCGATACACAATAAATATGCCTCATCGTTCTGCGTAGCTCCAGCGATCAAATATTCGCCGCTTTTCAATTCAATGACAGCATAACTATACCCTCTGGCGTAAGTGTTCCACCAGACTTCCTCTCCTTCGCCATCGATCTTAACGACCGCTACACGATTTTCTCTCGCATGAAGCGGCAAACGTCCGGTCTTGCCGCACGCTACAAATCCTCCATCCTCAGTCTCGATTAAACTCATCGCTCTATCATTCTGATTACCTAATCCGTATTGCCCTGTCCAAATAATATCTCCTCTCGAATTAATTCTTACTATTAGCATATCTCCACTTGCATGGTCGATATAATATTCTTCATTAATACTCCCGCACGCCACAAACCCATCTTGTGAATGAAGATAAATATCATTGAAAGTTTCGTAGCAATTTAAATCGTAAGCCCTAAACCATTGAACTCCCGGTTGGGCGACTGAAACTGTTGTAATTGAGAGAAGGAAAATTATCAAAATTCTAAACAGCATTATGTGCTCCTGAATTTGGTTTTAATCAGATTTATATTATTAATGTTTAAATTTGCCGCGTATTTATAAATACGCGGCAATAATTAATAGCACCCTAATCATCAGTAACATTGAACCATTTTCCTTGATCCGGATAAAACACGTCAACTGAGTAAGGTGTTTCATTACCATCCGCATCATAGTCAAGGTCTGTTACAACAGCTTTCCACTTGTCTGCTTGAGCATCTGGTTCGACTGTGCTGTTCG
>CAZWOY010000624.1:0-1852 GCA_964635255.1 uncultured bacterium | reverse complement strand
TCGACCTCATATTGTTAAGTATGCATTCCCACGCAGGAGCGTGGGAACGAGTTAGTAATTTGTTCACTATTTATTGCACATGGTAATATAAACGAACAAGGCTGCCCCTGTTGAGAAGCAGCCCTGTGATATTAACGCCGGTAAATCGAAATTTACTTAACGTTTTCCTTAACCCACTTGGTCGAAACGGATTTCGGACGGGTTATCGCAGCGCCCAAAGCGCGGTTCACGATAAGCTGCGACAGCATGCCCATCGAACGCGAAACGCTGAACAGCACCGTATAATACGGGAACTCAGTCAAACCGTAATGATACAGCAATGCGCCGGAACCGGCGTCCACATTAGGCCAGAAGTTCGCGATCGGATTCTTTCCAGCTTTGACCCGTTCTTCGCTGAACTCTTCGAGGACTTTCGGAACGACCTTGAAGACGCGATCGACCGTCTGGAATACCGGATCGTTCGACAGATATTTGTGTCCGAACTGATTGAAACCGGTGAAGCGGGGATCGGTAACGCGGAGGACAGCATGTCCGTAGCCCGGAATAACCTTGCCCGACTTGAGAGTCTTAAAGGCAAACTCTCTGAGATCTTCCTCGGAAGGAACGCCGCCGAATTTCTCCATAACTTCGAGAATCCAGCCTAAGCATTCCTGATTTGCCAAACCGTGGAGCGGGCCGGCAAGACCGTTCAAACCTGCGGAAACGGCGTAAAAAGCGTCGGAAAGCGCTGATCCTACCGTATGGCAGGTGTTTGCCGAGACGTTGCCGCCTTCGTGATCGCTGTGGAAGGTCAGATACAGCCTCATTAATTTCGCAAAATCGCCTGTCGGATCGGGCATTCCAAGCATGCGCGCGTAGTTTGCGCCCCAGTCGAGATTAGTCATATAAGGAATGGGATCGCCCTTGTCGTAGCGGATTCTATAAACGCCTGCGGCTAATCCCGGAAGGACGCCTAAAATGCGCAATGCGTCTTCCAGCATGGGAATCCAGTAATCCTCTTTCTTCATGCCTTTGCTGTACCAATCGCGGAAAGCCGATTCTTTCTCCATGACAAGAATAGCCGTATCCAGCATGCACATCGGGTGTGAATCCTTAGGCATAGCGTATAGCACGTCCCAGACATAACCGGGAACGTGAGAACGAGCTGCAAGGTCGTCCATCAAAGCCTGCTTGGCTTCGGCGTCCGGTTTTTCACCGGTCAGTAAAAGGTAAAAGCATTCTTCAGGCCAAAGATCCTGAATATCCAAAAGGAAGTTGTCGCGGATAAATAAACCTTTATCCGGATATACAACCGAGGTATCGCAGATCATGCCCTTGACGCCGCGCATACCGCCATAAGCTTGCTTGACGGTGACGTCTGACATTTGCTTATCGCCTATTTCCTTCAAAACGCCGGCGACTTCTTTGCGCATCTCGGGGACGAGGGCTGCGAATCTTTCTTGTAAAGTTGCCATATTACCTGTCTCCTAAAAAATGTATTGAAATGGTACTAACTACTTGAATTAGTCCTGTTTGTTTTTGGGCAAAAGATAAATCAGATTTCTTTTATAGCGCTAATAATATCCTCTTTGCCATGAACCTGAAATGTAATATAAAAGCACAATAAAAGTCAAGTACAACAATAGGTACAAATTACATATTGAAAAAGTAATTAGGGTTTTAATCGCTAACGCCCGTTATTCCTGCAGGAATTGAACATGGAGCGAGCTCCGCCGCGCAACATGAAAATCGCTGGTTTAATCACATTGAGTGCGCGCTTTAGCGCGGAACATGAAAACAAACTTCTCTGGTAGGGCGGGCGTCCCTGCCTGCCAGTGCGCTCCCGTAGAATCGAGAAGGCAGGCAGAGACGC
>CAZWOY010000623.1:0-1853 GCA_964635255.1 uncultured bacterium | reverse complement strand
TTAGAGTGCGCGAAGTAAAAAGCGTTTATGCTTGCAGACGAGGGCGTCTGCAAGCTCTCGTTGATAGTAATCGAAACAATGAATCTTTACGAAAAAATATTTCCAAAAGACAAAAACGCCGGCGTCTGGATTTTAGCCGATCCCGACGGTCATTCACTGGATACCGTGGTCGAGAACGTCCGGATTGCGGAGCGCGAGGGAGCGGCGGTGATTTTAGCCGGCGGAAGCCTGCTTAGGGACGCCGATTTCGACCATGCGGTCAAGACGATCAAGTCTTCGACAAGCCTGCCGGTCGTGCTGTTTCCGGGCAGCAGCCGGCAAGTGTCGGCTCATGCGGACGGGATTCTGTTCACCTCGCTGCTGTCGGGACGCAATCCGCAGTACCTGATCGGCGAACAGGTTATGGCGGCGCCGGTGATTATGAGTATAGGGCTTGAGGCTGTCCCGACGGCGTACCTGCTGATCGAATCCGGCAGCGTGACTTCGGCGCAGTACATCTCGAACACCAGTCCCATCCCGCGCAACAAGCCGGAGATCGCTGTCGCCCACGCCCAGGCGGCTTATTTATTCGGAATGAAAGCTGTTTATTTAGAAGCCGGATCCGGCGCCGGCAATCCGGTCCCGCCCGAAATGGTCGCCGCAGTAGCCAAACACGTCCCCATCCCGGTAATAGCCGGCGGCGGCATACGCTCTCCCGAACAAGCCCTCGCAGCATTAAAGGCGGGCGCGAAAGCGATTGTGGTCGGGACGGCGGTTGAGGAAGGCGGCGGGAAGTTTATTCGGGAACTGATGATAGAGATCAGGCATGCGGCATTTTAAAAACAAGCCTATTCGACCACCGGTTACTACTGTGTGCATTAAATAGTGTACATAGTCCTTGATGCATATAAACCAAAACTCGTTCCCACGCTCCAGCGTGGGAACGAGTCGGTAAAGGGAGTTAGAACGCTTTTCCTTACCTGATTAATCCGATTTTCGTTCTTGAAACCGAATTTTTGGCTCTGACTTCAACCACATAAATTCCATTTGAAAGCCCGGAAGCGTCGATTTGGAATGTGTGGCCGCCGGCTTCCATTTTTCCTTGAAATGCTTGTGAAACCAGTCTTCCTGATAAATCATAGATTGAGATGTTCACGACGCCGGCTTCGTTTAAGCCATAAGCCAGCTTTGTCCGGTCGTTGAACGGATTCGGAGATACGCTGCGGATCCCGAATTCGACTGGTTGAGCGGGCGTTTTCTGCAGCTCGATTGCTTCAAAATCGTTGGTTTCATAAATGCCGTCGCCCACAACCTGGTTATAATCAGGCTTAACGACAACGCCGCTTTGCAGTATTTTTACCTCAATCCGGCCGCCTTCCGCGGCGCCATCGACGCTTTCGGTTGACGGGTCGTCGCCCCAGACGGCGATTCCGCATTTTCCGTCTTGAATGACGCCCGATCCGGCAAGCTCTCCACCGGCGAAAACTCCGACCTCAACGCCTTCGAATCCAGCGCCAAAAACTAAGAGACTCATGTTGGAACCGGTATTGGGGTGCGGCGCGAAGAATTTTGGCGATTGAGCGGGCGAGGCGAAAGACAACGCTTCCTCATCTTCCATTCGCAGCCTGTAAACCAGTTCGGCTTCGCGCGAGGTTTTCAGCAGATAGCCGCGTCCCGCCATCATCTCGCCCATATTGCTGAAATCCCACTCGCGGTTGTAAAAACGCCCAAATCCGTCCTTTGCCATGATTAAGGCGTCGCCTAAGCCGGACAGCGCGATCCTCGCGTCGATAGGAGCGCGCAGGTAACAACTAATCATCTGAGGTTTTTGCAAAACTCTTTTTGCAAAATATTTTAATCGTTCTGCATCGGTG
>CAZWOY010000622.1:0-1863 GCA_964635255.1 uncultured bacterium | reverse complement strand
ACTGGCAGGCAGGGACGCACTGGCAGGCAGGGACGCACTGGCAGGCAGGGACGCATTGGCAGGCAGAGACGCACTGGCAGGCAGGGACGCATTGGCAGGCAGAGACGCCCGCCCTACCAGAGAAGTTTGTTTTCATGTTCCGTGGTGACGCTTACACCATAAAAAATTGCTGCGAAAAGATTTTCTCTACCGGCATTCCTAAGATTTCTTCAAGGATAAATTTCAAAATGGTCGCAGGAATTTCTCCCAAAGAACCGGCTTAAAACCACATTTTATTTCAAGTTTCTTAATCAGAATGGCAAGAAGATTGTATTATGTATAAAATGTTTTAAAATAATATCTAATGGTTTATTCCAACACATCAAAAACACACAGCGCTCTTTTACCATGGTTGACAGTATGGTTTGTTTTTATTTATCTCGGAGGATCGAATGAAATTATCTTATGAAATCATCGACGGAGTAAAAGTTATCTCTTTCGATGGCGATTCTTTGGATGTGAACCATGCAAAGGAAATCCACCATGAACTGCTCGATCTGTTGAAATCCCACGAATTGGTTTTATTCAACCTTAGTAAAATAGAGTTCATGGATAGTTCCGGTCTGGGAGTAATTCTGTCAAGCAAGAGACAAATGAATAAAAAAGGAGGAGAGTTGGGTATTTTTGGCGTTGGGAAACATGTCGCTAATTTATTCAGGATTGTGCGGATGGATAGTCTATTTGCATTGGATAAATCAGAAGAGGACGCCTTAAAGGCGATTAGGGAGCGGAAAAATGATTGACAATCCTGGAATCTTTCGTCTATTTCTTTTTATACTCACAGGAAGCTTTTAATGATTTTAATCACAGGCGCTACCGGCACAATCGGCAGCAATTTGACCTATATTCTGAGCCATACCGGCGTTCCTTTGCGCATTATGGTTCGCGATATTGAAAAATTGAATCCCACTTTTAAGGAACTGAACATCGATATTGTCGAGGGCGATTTCAATGAACCGGAAACCATTGAGAAATGTTTAGTTGGAGTTGAAAAGGCGTTTCTCTCGTCTCCCGGGGACCAAAATCTGGCGCTTTTTCAGAATAACTTTATTGAAGTTGCAGTCGAAGCGAATATTAATAGCATTGTAAAACTCTCGATCATCGGAGCGGCGCCGGACGCTTTGTTCACTATCGGGAAGGCGCACTTTCAAATCGAGCAGAAAATAGAACGATCCGGCATTGATTTTACGCATCTTCGCCCTCATTCATTAATGCAAAATTTCTTTCAATACGCCTCCTTTATTCGCAAAGAGGGAGCCTTTCTTGCTCCGATGGGCGAGGGTAAAATTCCAATGGTGGATGCGCGCGACGTCTCTATGGTCGCGGCGGCGACCCTTACGACAAAAGGTCATGAAGGTTCGATATACGAACTTACCGGTCCGGAAGCAATTTCCTATTTTGACGCCGCCGAAATATTTACTAAAGTATTGGGAAAGACAATAAAGTTTATCGACGTACCGTTGGACAATACGCGCGATATGCTTAAAAACGGCGGATGGCCTGACTGGATGATAGAAGATATGCTTTCGCTATACAAATTCTTCAAAGAAGGAAGAGCTTCTAAAATGACGGATACGGTGGAGAAATTGCTTGATAGAAAAGCGATGACGTTTGAGAATTTTGTGAGAGATTATGCGAATTTGTTCAGGGAGCAAACTGAGGAAAAGTAGCTGTTTTGAGTTCTTTGCGCCTTCGTGGTTAATGCCATTTTTCGGGGAAATAGATTCAAGTAGGTCGTACACTCTTGTTCGACATTTCGCCCACGGGCGGTATGTTGCCCAAGGGCAGTATTTTGCCCAAGGGCAGTCATTCCAGCGAAAGCTG
>CAZWOY010000621.1:0-1865 GCA_964635255.1 uncultured bacterium | reverse complement strand
ATGATTTCGGTAGAGCAGGCGTCTCTGCCTGCCAGCGTTTCCTACATTGCGAACAGGCAGGCAGAGACGCCTGCCCTACAAAGGGATAACATTTTATGACCTAACTAATAAATCAGGATTGCAGAACTATGTGAAAAATAAAATAAATAAGTCCTTATGTTTGACCTAAAAACTCGGTGGAGACGTTAACCACAAAACAGTAGCTATTCGCTTGTAAGGATTAACGATTTTGTATTCTTTTCCGGCAGTAAAATAAAAACTGTGTTTTGCATTAATGCGATAACCATCACTGCCAATTTTTAGCTGAACTCGACCTTGAAGAACATAGCCGAAAACATCGCCCTCAAAAGGCGGTATTGTTTCAGTTGAAGAATCAGGTTTCAGTTCTAATAACGCCGGTTCAAATCTTCGGTTTGTCGCTCCCTGTACTATCAAAGATAACTTGCACGCTCCGCCGGCGTTAATTTCGATATGGTCATCCGGACCGAAAACAACCGGATCGTAAATGTCCTCTTTAAAGAAATCCGACAAAGAAACATTCAGCGCATCGAGCAGCATTTTTAAACTATCGATTGAAATCGAAGTTTTGCCGCGTTCGACCTGAGAAATGAATCCGTCAGTCAACCCTGAACGTTGCGCTAATTCATCCTGAGTTAAATCGGCGGCTGTTCTAAGGTTTTTTATCTTTTGCCCGATTTCGCTTATCATCTGTTTACTGAGATTCTTTAAAATTTTTGCGATGAGAAAATTTAAGTTACTTCAGATTAGATGTCAAGTATATATTCGAGAAATTAGAATAAATATTAAATTAGTTAGCATTATCATAAGAATTGAACTTAATAAACAATCTTAATATTTCATTCGAGACTTCTATAATGATCATAAGGATCACGAATGATGGAAACCGTTATTTTGAAGATTCTTCAGGTATTACTACGCGCATTAAATAGTTTACATGCGCTTTGATGCGCTAATTCATAACTCGTTCCCACGCAGGAGCGTGGGAACGAGTTGGTAATTGGGAACGAGTTGGTAATTGGGAACGAGTTGGTAATTTGTTCACTATTTATTGCACATGGTAATAATATTATTGATATCTGAGTTTTTTTAACAGCAATTATCTATAGCATTTTACGGAGTGGAAAACTATATTCAATCATGCGAAGAGGTAAAAGGAACTCAAAACAAAGGAGAAATACTTTTGAAAAAACAACTTAGTAAATTATTTGCAATCGCCATGCTGGCGCTGCTTCTTTGCTCAACCGTTTCCCTGGCTGATACTCCGATACAGATAGCGTTGTTTAACCCTGTGCAGCTTGCATCGGAAGATCAATCTATCGTTGGGCTGCGCTGGAACATTATTTACGGCAAGAACGCTTCTTTAACCGGCGTCGATCTCGGCTTGGTAAATCATCTGACAGAGCCGTCGGTCGGTTTGCAATGGGGCGGAATCGGTTATGCCGAATCCAATTTCACCGGTTGGCAGTACAACTGGATTAACTTAACTAAAGGCGAATTGACAGGTTTGCAAACCGGATTTATAAACCACACTGTTGGCGGAACAGGCATTCAGTATGGTTTTGTCAATCATGCAAACAACATAACCGGCATTCAGATAGCTTTCTTCAACTATACTCAAACAATGACCGGTCTCCAGCTCGGATTCATAAATGTCATTCGCAAAGGCAGTTTCCTGCCGGTGTTTCCGTTTTTTAATTTCTCGATGTAAGATTTTCGGATTCAATAGATTACAAGGTTTACATCAAGGGATTTTTTTGATATAATCTTTGGAATCTCTTTTATTGCTTAGATCATAAAAGGTTACACCTTAGTGGGGCAGGCGTCTCTGCCTGCCAGCGCTTATT
>CAZWOY010000620.1:0-1874 GCA_964635255.1 uncultured bacterium | reverse complement strand
ACTTTCTAACTTTCTAACTTTCTAACTTTCTAACTTTCTAACTTTCTAACTTTCTCCCTCATAAACCACATCCAGTTTCTTTGCCGCCGCAGCTTCATCCAACCGGCTGACCGGAGTTATATGCGGGGCTTCGAAGAGAAGGTCGGGATTTTCGCGCGCTTCCTGGTCGATTTGCAGCATTATGTCGCAGAATTTATCCAGCGTTTCCAGAGTCTCGGTCTCCGTCGGTTCGATCATTAGGGCTTCATGGATTATCAATGGGAAGTTTATCGTGGGCGCATGGACGCCGAAATCAAGCAGGCGCTTAGCGATGTTCACCGCTTTAATCCCGAACTCGCCCTGATTATCGGCTGAAAAAACGACCTCGTGCATGCTGAGATCTTTGTATTTGAGTTTGTATGCGCCTTCAAGCCGCGATCGAATATAATTGGAATTTAAAATTGCAGTTTCACTCGCCTTTTTTAATCCGTCCGGACCTAACGCCCGGATGTAGGCTAAAGCTCGCACAAGCACGCCGAAGTTTCCGTAAAAGGAATGAATCTTGCCGATCGAATCCGGTTTGTCCCAGTCCCAATCATAGTCGCCGTCGTCTGATATTTTTACTCTCGGAACAGGAAGAAAAGGTTCGAGTTCTTTCGTCACGGCTACCGGACCGGATCCCGGTCCACCGCCGCCGTGGGGGGTTGAGAAAGTCTTGTGCAGATTCAGATGCAGCATATCGATTCCGAAATCTCCGGGACGGGAGAGTCCCATGAGCGCGTTCATGTTGGCGCCGTCCATATACACCAGCGCGCCTGCAGCATGAACAGCCTTGGCAATCTCATCGATATGGTCTTCGAATAAACCTATCGTGTTGGGATTGGTCACCATCAGGGCCGCGACATTATCATCCAGTATATCCATTAAACCTTTAACGTCGGTTCTTCCCCGCTCATCGGATGGAATGGAAACCGGCTTATAGCCTGCCATTACGATTGAAGCCGGATTGGTTCCGTGCGAAGAATCCGGCGTAAGCACCAACTCGCGCGGATTGCCTTTTTTTACATGGTAGGCTCGGGCAATGAGCATGGCGGCGAGTTCGCCATGCGCGCCGGCGGCAGGTTGCAGCGTCACGGCGGGCAAACCGGTTATTTCCGACAGGAATCGCTCCAGCAGCGCCTGCAGCTTCAGCGCGCCTTGGATAGAACTCGGCGGTTGGTGCGGATGCAGCCCTGCAAATCCCGGCAGCGACGCCAGCGCGTCGTTGATCTTAGGATTATATTTCATCGTGCAGGATCCCAGCGGATAAAAACCTTTATCCACATGATGGTTTTGCACGGAAAGATTAACGAAATGTCTCATCGCTTCAGGTTCGGAAACCTGAGGCAGATCAAGCTCTTTGCGCAGCAGTTCCTTCGAAGGACCTTTCACGTCTTCAGGCAGATCGTCATGAGGAACATAGCCGCATTTTAAAGCCGGTCTATCGTATTGAAAAATTAACGGTTCTGGCATTAAAGTCGTCCTTTAAAATAAGACAAAGTACAAATATTACTCAGGTTATAAAATGATTTCAGCAGGGCCGGCGTCTCTGCCTGCCTGTTCGTAATGTAGGAAACGCTGGCAGGCAGAGACGCCTGCCCTACTAAGGGATAACATTTTATGACCTAACTAATTTAAACTAACATATTTTTAAACGGTACTCAAGTAATTTAATGAGATAGCCGTTATGCCGCCATAATTCATCATGAATTATATATTTCGGCATTGACAAGGATGCAGCGGATCATCGCGGATTTTGCTTCGCACAGAACGAAATATTTACCCGGCTTTAATCCGTTAGAACGGGCGTTTGAAACTCAATATTCCATACCATTGTAAAGTAATAACATAGACAA
>CAZWOY010000619.1:0-1878 GCA_964635255.1 uncultured bacterium | reverse complement strand
GCTTAGTCTGCTAAAGGCAGACTCGCAATGACACTTTTTTCTGCACGTAGTAATAGCAGCGCCAACTGGAATGTCCGCATCGATATTCGATAAACTTAAACAAAACACCGGAACACGTTCCCGGCAACCATCGACTTTTGAAAATACATCCGATAGCATCATCATCCGAAGGCAACGCCACATTGGTCAGAACTAACGAGGCAACCGTTTTGATCGATTGCGGCGTCAGTTTGAAGCAGTTAGTAAAATCGCTCGATGATTCCACAATTTTCGATATCGACGCTGTAGTTGTAACTCACGAGCATTCTGACCATGTGCGCGGTTTAGGACCGCTGGGCAGGAAGAATAGAACTCTGCCCATTTATATACACGAGAGCTCTTTTTATAAAATTAACGCTTATTTAACCGGCGTAAACCATCAGGATATATCGAAAGACCGACCGCTTGAAATAGGCGATATTTGCATCCATCCATTTAATCTTGTACATGACACGTTGAATGCATTCGGCTATTTCTTTGAAAACGGGGGAGGCGCTAATTTCTGCTATATGACCGATACGGGTTTTTTACCGGACGAAGCGATGAAGCGGCTCGAGTTGTCTGATGTGGCTATGATTGAAAGCAACTATGACGAACAAGGCTTAATTGACTATCCTCATTATACATTCAATCACAAGCAGCGCATCCGCCAAACTCATCTCTGCAACTCTCAAACTCTCGATATCCTGCGCGACGTCGGGATCGACCGATTTAAAAAAATTATTATGGGGCACTTAAGCCCGCGCACAAACAAGCTAAACTGGGTGCGAGAGGGTTTTTTCAATTCTTTCCCGGATTTTAAAGATCTGATTTGCATTGCGCCTGTTAAATCGGGAATTGAAGTATGAATCTTGTGTAAAAAGCTAACTTGTGAATTATAGACGGCTTGCCTTCGCAGGAATGACAAAGTGAGGTTTTTTTACACAATAATCGATTTTGTATTAATACTTTTTATTACTATTCTCTATTTTAACGTTTTATTTCCGTATATTTCTTTAACAAAGCTTCTTTCATCTTTTTTTTTCAAACATACAGAGGAGTTACAATGGAAGGCAAAATGCCGTTGATCGGGGACAAATTCCCCGAAATGGAAGTGCAGACGACGCACGGAATGATCTCGCTGCCGAAAGCATTTTCGGGCAAGTGGTTTATTTTATTCAGTCATCCCGCGGACTATACGCCCGTTTGTACGACGGAATTCGTAGCGTTTCAGAACCGTTTCAAACAATTCAAGGAACTGAACACCGAGCTTTTGGGACTCAGCGTCGATCAGGTTTTCTCGCATATCAAATGGGTCGATTGGATCAAGGATAACCTTGACGTCGATATCGAATTCCCGATCATTGCCGATACCGGCAAGGTTTCCAATCAATTGGGATTGATTCATCCGGGGAAAGGCTCCAACACAGTCCGCGCAGTATTCATTGTCGATCCTGACGGAATTATCCGCGCGATGCTTTATTATCCGCAGGAATTAGGACGCAATTTCGACGAAATCCTGCGCATGATCAAGGGATTCCAGACGCACCAGAAGCATGGAGTGGCGATTCCGGCTGATTGGCCCAACAATGAGATCATCAAAGACAACGTGATCATCCCGCCGGCAACCGATGTAAAAACCGCTAAAGAGCGCAAAGGTCAATACGAGTGCTTCGACTGGTGGTTCTGCCACAAGAAGGTAGATTACTGATCGATTCGATCATTGTGGAAATACAAAGAGCGCAGACTATTATTACTATGTGCATTAAATAGTGTACGTACTCCTTGAGGCGCATAAACCAGAACTCGTTCCCACGCTCCAGCGTGGGAATGCATATCGGCCTTATATAGTTAAGTATG
>CAZWOY010000618.1:0-1891 GCA_964635255.1 uncultured bacterium | reverse complement strand
ACAAAGAATTCAACCGGTAATTTTCGATTAATCCTGTTTCGTATTTCGGTCGATGATATTTCTATCAGCGGCGTCTTGATAAATATCATTCGTTTTTTCCATTTTTCAGGCAGATGATTTTCCGTATCGGCATGTCGATTCATTACCGCGAAGCGCGTCATATCTAATATCTTCTCAGGTTCCTTCCAGGTTTCTAATTCGACGGCGGCGTCGAAGCCGATTATCCAGTATAATTCAAAATCCTTAGCGGGATATTCCTTTGCCAGTATGTTGAGCGTATCGACGGAATAACTTATGCCGCCTCGCATTAATTCAATATTCAACGGTTCGAATAATGGGTCGTTTTTAACGGCGGCGCAGACCATTTCCCATCTCGATTCCTGCGGAGCGTTTGAACCGGCTGGTTTGCAGGGTTGAATGTATGCCGGTATGACCAGTATTTTTTCTAAATTTAGTTTTTCGCCCACGCTGCGAGCGGCAATAAAATGTCCGATGTGAGGCGGATCAAAACTACCCCCAAATATCCCGATTCTGCGTTTTGGGTTCTTCAATTTCTAAAAAAGCCAGTCAAAAAAACCGCCGGCGTCCTCTTCGTCCAGTTCGCTTAACGCCGATCGAACTTTCGATTCCCATGAATGATCCGGATACTTTTCCAAAAATGTCTCATACGCCTGTCTGGCTTCGTCTTTTTTATCCTGCCTGCTTAGGCTGATTCCAAGATAATACAGCGCGCGCGGCGCCCAATCAGTGTCATAGTATCTGTCTAAGACTATCCTGAAATACACCTCCGCCGAATCAAAATTTTTCATTTTCCGGTAGAGTATCCCGTTGGCATATTCCTTATGCGCCAGTTTCTCCCGGCACTGGTCAATTATCTTCTGAGCTTCTTCGACTCTTTTTTCATACTCGGGAAAATAATCGATAAAAGTCTGCATAGCCTCGATAGCTTCCCTAGTGTATTTCTGGTCGAGCGAATATTTGGGGGAAAGTTCCCAAAAACATTTACCTTTCATAAACATGGCTTCCGGAACCAGTTTGCTTGAAGGAAATCTACGCGTCAGTTCATCGAACAGGCTGGCGGCGAGAATATATTCCTTCATGTGGAAGTGAGATAATGACAGCAAATATTGCGCGCTGTCAACCAACGCGTGACCGGAGTAATTAAGCGTAAAATAATCGAATCCTTCCGCTGCGTCAAAATAGTCTTCATCCGAATACTCAGCCGTAAAATAGGAGTATATTTCTTCCGGTTCCATTTCCTGAAGCGGGGGATGCGTGCTGCAACCGCTGAAAATCATTGATAATACAAAGATCGCAGCAGTTATATTTAAAATTTGTTTCACTTTTTATCTGCCTCTTGTCTGGTAGATAGTATAAACGACGAGTCCCGAGCCTATTGTTATACCCACCGGAAGCGCCCATCGTTTCCATCCTGAAGGTTTTTTGCCGGTTTTGCTCGATTTATTCGGTTTGCTAAATAATGGGACATTTTGCCGGAAAGACGGACACGCTTGTCCGGCGCTAATAATTTGGCAATCTTGTGGACAATGGTGAATAAGAACGCTCGATCCATAGAGAGATTTTACGCCTAAACCATTAATCATACTGGTAAAATTGTCCCGGCAGGCGGCAGGCATGAAATGTTCTCTAACTTCGCCAGAACCCGGATAAACCTGCAAGCCAAATATCAGAACCGTTATTATTAGGAATTTGCGCAAATTAAATTTTCCAAATAAAAAAAACAAAACCTTACGGTTCTAAATGTAAGTTAATTATCGATGTAATTCAAGTTCGATGGGCGATTGTTCTGTTATTGGATTATGTTACTGGGGAAACAACGTTCCGTACGCAGTCATTCCAGCGAAACAATATCCGCGATCATCCGTTGCAT
>CAZWOY010000617.1:0-1893 GCA_964635255.1 uncultured bacterium | reverse complement strand
CGTCCACATGCCAGGTTATGGAGACGTTGAATTCTTCGTCGGATACTTCACATCTAACCTGTTGTGAGCCTAAGGAGTCAAAAACGGTTGTTGCCGAGGTATCTGTTGAAAGAGTGTCTCTTGAGAGCGAATCTTCGGGGTTGTAGGTCCAGAGATAAGTAAGTTCATCGTCTTGATGATCTTCTACTTCGACCCAGAATTCGATTTCTTCGTTCAATAAAGCAGATAAGACTGTATCTTCCGGCGACCAACTGATAAACTGAGGTTCTAGGACTTCCGGTTCAAGTTTCATGACAAGTCCGTCGTGGCCATGTCCATCCTCGTTGCTCAATGCGCAACCGGTCGCAATAATCGAACCATCTAAAGATATGGTGACGCTTTTTAACGAATTATAACTGATCGCATAATCATCTATTAAATGTAGATTATATAATTCACGCCACAATTCGTGTCCCTGATTGTCTGTTTTAATAATAAAAGGTCTTTGATCATTATGGTTTTCTCTACTATGACCAACCATAATATATTCATTGTCCGATGTTCGCGCCATACACTTATTATAAAGATAATTATGGCCCCTACCGAAATGTTCAAACCACTCGATATTTCCGTTATTATCGATTTTCGTTAATAAATAATTCATAGAGTTATTTCCTTCTATTCTATAAGTATAGCCGCTTGCAGCAAATCCTCCTTCTAAAGACGATACTATAGAATAATTCCCACTTTCCTGGCCAATTGCATGATTTCTAATCCATAATAAGTTACCTTCAAAATCCGATTTTAAAAACCACGTGTGCCGTCTATCACGATCATTACTGCCAGTGCCAATTATCCCGCCTTCGGTTTCACGTATTGAGCCAATTTGCTGTTCATCATCTTCGTTAATTGTCAACTCCCAAAGAAGGTTGCCATCGCCGTCGATCATAATCATATATCCATCGGATCTCCTTATATGGTTTGCATATCCGGCTAAAACGAACTCACCGCTCTTCAATTCTATCACGGCGCCGCAGTTTCCTTCGCCGTATTCGCCGCCCCAAATCAGATTGCCTTCATTATCGATCAGAATTGCCGTAAAATGTAGATTTTCTAAGACATTAGACGATCCGCCCGCTAAATAATTGCCTTCGTCGGTTTCAATTATCGAATTCAAACTGAAGCCAAAATATGTATTTGACCAAATTTCATTGCCTTCGCTGTCGATTTTAACGATCCACATTTGACGATTTGAAATGCCGCATAAAACAAAGCAACTATCGCTGTCAGCATATATATCGTGGAAAGAGTCAGAATTGCCGTTGTGGTAGTTCCGAATCCACTCTGTTTGCGGCTGCGCAAATAGAATTCCCTGCATCAGAAAAAGAGTGGGTAAGATTATTTTTAAACACTTCATTGTGCATTTCCTTCATTTTAAAGTATTCCATTAGTTACGGGATGTTCATTCCATTATCAATTTAAAAAAATAACAAAAACTTAAATGGAATGAACATCCCTTTCAATGGTTAAAAGTTACGGATTAGGATTAGTTGCCTCGGAATCTCCTGCCGAGAAATTGAAAGGATCATCTCCTCCAACTTCATCAGGCAACCATACGTATTCCCCGTGACCCCAAGTGATATCCCACGAGTCCACTCCTGAAGGAACATTTTCAAATGTCCATTCGTAGTAATCGTAGGTTGCATTTGGCGTCATTAAATGACTTTGCCAAATGTTCTCGCCATCCCAAAGCCTCGCAGTAGCGAAAACATTGTAGGCTTCACAGTCATCGCCCCAGTCGATGTTGAATTTAACAGTTATGTCTGTCGCCATTGCCGCACCGGCGAACACAAGTACGGACAGCGCCAACACCACTAAAACTCTTTTCATCTTGGTCTCCTAATTTTACGAAAC
>CAZWOY010000616.1:0-1904 GCA_964635255.1 uncultured bacterium | reverse complement strand
GGCAGGCGTCCCCGCCTGCCTTCGCAACTGAATCACATTGGCAGGCAGGGACGCCTGCCCTACCAGAGAAGTTTATTTTCATGTTGCATGGCGAAGCTCGCTTCATGAGCAATTCCTTCACTTTTCCATAGCTTCACAGCATATTAGTTGCAAAATTTGTTGCTTTTTGCAACCTCAAATTATATTTTTTCAAACAATCGTTTTTTATCATTTGATACACCTAACAGAACGGATTTTGAATGATTCGATTTTTTACCGTGGTTTTAATCACCGGTTTATTTGGCATAAATCCTCTCTATGCACAAGGATTTAATGTTGAACTGACTCTTTCCGATCCTGTTGATGAATATTTCCAGCCTGGCGATACGCTGATTGCTCAATTAGTAATGACCGACGATAATGGCGACACTATCAGAGCCGATGAAATTGGCGGGAATGGACTGCAGCGGTTGTCATCGGGCTAACGCTGCGATTGGCAATATCAGCCGCAGAGCGTGTTTTACTTGCCATGAACCATGCCGGAATGTCGATGAGGGCGTCGATAACGAACTCTGCCTCGATTGCCATGTGCATGATTATAACGACGAGTGGATCTACAGATTTCATGACGAACCTCTTCCGCAGCCTCCGGATGGCTTCGATCTCCTCGAACCGGAACACAATGGCTGGGTTGAACATGAATGGCTTATTTTAGACTGGGAAAGCGCGCGGGATCCCGATCGCAATGATTTGATTACATATCGGGTCGAGGTAAGTGAGAATGAAGATTTCGAGGAATATCAGTCGTTTGACGCCGCTGAGAATACGGAATTCGTTATGTTCGATATACCGGACAGCTCATATTTTCTATGGCGCGTAAAAGCGCTCGATTTAAACACGGACGGCGATGATTCCACTCAGTGTGAAACGGCATTTGAGGCTTATATCACTCCAAATCCGAATGAATCGGCGCCCTATAATTCGCCAATTCCAACGGAATTCTATCTATCGGAGGCATATCCGAATCCATTTAATTCGACGATGCACATCCGGTTTGCTCTGCCGGTCTTTTCAAGTGTTGCATTCAGAATTATTGCCGAGACAGGCAGCGAAATTTACAGGATGAATCGGGGGTATTCTGCGGGGAGTCATAGGTTTAGCTTTAATGCTGAAAAAATGCCGACTGGGATATATTTTATCCAAGTCGATGCAGGTAATTATGGAAAATATTTCAGGAAGTCGCTTCTTATAAAGTAAATTTGGATGATTATAATAATTTACTAATTTTTCTCTCTTCAAAAATATATTTATGCTTTGATTTCATATGATTCTCTTGAAACTGATTGCCCGATAATTTAATGTACGTTATTTATAATGGATTGGCGTCTTGGAGGACGAGATACCTATTATTGCTTAGACAATAAAATCTTTCGATTCTCTTTGGTGAATATCGCAATGTTTTTAATTAGCTATTTACAATAAACCAGCGCTTTTTCGTTAGTTATTCATAAATAATTCGGGCAGGTTGGAGCAAGTTTAAAGGTTTTAGAATATCTTGATCAATCGCCTACTTATGCATCCGATTATAAATTTGTCAGGAATGTCGGAAGCCGACGGCGTGTACAAGAAGCGCTTCAAGAATTAGAAAACCTCGGTTTCGTTGTCAGGGATGCAAAAGGAAAGGGCAAGAAACAGATTTGGTCGTTGACTGAAAAAATAAAAATAATATTAAAGGAATCGGATATATTGTAAACTGTTTGTTTTTTGGGATTATCTTAAATGAAAGCAGATATCGCCGCATCAATTCAAACTGTATATTTATTGGTAAATGCCTTTTCCCAGTAATTATTCATGAAGCGGGCTTCGCCATGGAACATGAAAATAGTAGGTCGAACACTCTTGTTCGACATCTTGCCCAAGGGCAG
>CAZWOY010000615.1:0-1909 GCA_964635255.1 uncultured bacterium | reverse complement strand
TAGCAATCTGTCAGGTGGGGACACCTGACAGGCACTCTCTTTGTATTTTCTGGTGCATGTTGCGGTTGAATGACTGCGTACGGAACGTTATTTTCCCAGTAAGCGCTCATGAAGCGCGCACTCAATGTGATAATGCCAAGGTTCTATTTTTTATCAGAAATCAAAATATGCTTATCCAAGTTCGCGTTCCCACGGATAAACATATCCGGGGCGCTCCCAGCTTTTACGCCCGCAAAGAGGATGCCTGCAAGCTCATCGGAATCATCCACTGACCGTCTCACCGAGGATTTCAGAAGCCTCCCAAAGGTTATCGACCACAAAATCCGGTTTTACCGATGAGTCTTTTTCCGTTTGAACTCCATAGCCTGTTCTCACTAAAATCGATTTTGCGCCTATGTTGTCAGCCAATTGAACATCCGCTGCCTTATCACCTATCACAAAGGACTCGTCCGGATTAAATCCGATCACTTTTCGCGCCTGATCTACCATTCCGGTTTCGGGTTTGCGGCATGTGCAATTATCTTGAGGCGCATGCGGGCAGAAATACAGCCCGTCCAAAACAATGCCTTCCGATTTAAGAAGATTCAGAAACCGTTCATGTACTTTTTGAAGTTGTTCAACAGTGAAATACCCCCTGCCAATTCCCGATTGATTGCTTATTACGATAAGACCGAAGCCCAATGATTGCATTCGTCTCAATCCTTCGGAGGCATTTGGCAGAAGTTCGATCTGGTCGGGATGCGACGGATAGTTTTTATCGACGATAATCGTTCCGTCACGATCAAGAAGGATGTATTTTTTTTTCACGCTTTTTAGAAATGATCCAGACAAATCGGCTTGGGCGCGAAGAACATTCGGTTGAGAAAACCGGCGTCTCCCTTTCCTTCAATTTCAGCTTTGCCTAAAACAATAGCGTCTTTCAGCGTCAGGGCTCCCCAGAAAATCGAAGAGAAAGTAGCCATATCGGTATTCAAGGCGAAGGGAGCCGTTTTTTGGACTGTAAATTCGACTCTGCCTTTGTCCAAAACAAACGTTAACGGTTCGGAATTCTCAGGATTCAGCTCGTCTGCAACATTTAGAGTGGCTTTTCCCGATTCGTCTCCAAATCTTCCCACGGCAAGTAAAGCGCGCTTAAGCTGTACAATACGCCCCATCAGGTTCACTCCGAAAAGCGCCGTCTCAGCTCCAAAATGCCAGGAACGTCTTCCATCCGGTGAAAGCGGTTCGCCGAGTATATGTTCTAACGGCAAACCGGATTGATCGAGGCAATGAATTCTTCTAACCTGATCTCGCTGCGATCCGAGGAAACCCAGCAAGCCATGAAGCGCTCGCCGGCTGTTCCAGACAAAATCCCAGATTTCGACGTCGGTGGACATAAAGGCTTCATCATTCGAATAGGGTAAATACCTGAAGGTAATATATCCTTCCGTATCGTTATCATCCGGCGCTCTGTAGGCGTAGCATTGCGCATTTTTAAACACAACTTCGTACCAGTATGGATCGCCTCGCAGCACCGCGCCGTTCTGGCGTTGGGCGTATTCGTTGTAACATTTCATTACCGCCTCTTGATCATCGATGGTCAGGACAGGCGACACGGATTTTCGTTCCGGATAATTCGGCAGCGACTCAGGAGCGAATCTGAACATATTGTTTTTTCCGATTATGCCCCATCCAAGATTATGATAAAAGGAGTGCTTGAATGGATAAAGTATCGACAATGGCATTCCATTCTGATTCATAACTTCTACAGCGCGCAACATCATCCAATATGCGATTCTGCCGCGGCGCGCTTCAGGAGCGACGGCAACGCTTCCGACGCCCCCGGCGGGGATAAGTTTCGCATTTCGATACATTTTAAAGTCATAAAGCGCAAATAAACCGAGGCAATGACCTTCGCGTTCACAAATCC
>CAZWOY010000614.1:0-1915 GCA_964635255.1 uncultured bacterium | reverse complement strand
TCTATTTTCCCAGTAATTGCTCATGAAGCGCGCTTCACCACGGAACATGAAAATATACTCATTTCCCAACGTAAGTCGCAACCCCCCTGTATCCCCCCTTCAGATAGAATGGGGGAGATTAAGCGGTCTATTTTCCCAGTAATAACAACATATAGTTAATATGCATTCTCACGCGGGAGCGTGGAAACGAAATCAGTGAGTCAGAAAAACTATTAACCGGTTCTTACCGGTTTTTCCGAGGATTAATACTCAAATGCGACAATTCTCTTTTTATAAAAATTCCGGTCAAAATAGCCGAACCAATATCTGCCGCCGGCAAAGCGAAAAACACTCCCTTTAAATCCAGAAACAGGGGCAGGATTAATAGAGCCGGAATTAGTATCAACACTTGCCGCGAAAGGCTCAGCAGCGCAGCATTCTTCGCTTTCCCGACCGCCTGAAAGTAATTTGAGCCGATAATCTGGAAACCCACTACCGGCAAAAACATCGTACAGATTCTGATCGCCTCTTTGCCTAAAACTATAAATTCAGGATTGCTGCGGTTGAATAACCTCACAATAGAATCAGTGAAGATCGTTAAAATTAGAAAACCCACTAGCGAAACGCTTGTAGCGGCTAAAATCGCTAACTGCAGCGTTCTCTTTACTCGCGGTATATTCCCGGCGCCAAAGTTATAGCCGATGATCGGCTGCCCTCCCTGCGCTATGCCGACCGAAGGCATCATTATCAACATGTTGAGGCTGAACACAACGCCAATTACCGACAATCCAAGCTCGCCGCCGTAAATCCTGACCTGATGATTGTATAAAATAAAAATCAGACTTGCGGCAAACTGCATCGCAAACGGCGCAAAACCGATGCTGAGTATGCTGATAATAATTTTGCGGTTCAGCTTCAGATTGGCGATTCGTATTTTCAGCAGACTTTTCCCGCTGAGATAATAAAATAGCAGCCAGATCGTTGTAGCTATTTGAGAAATTACAGTTGCAATAGCCGCTCCTCTTACGCCCCATTTGAAGCCGAAAATAAAAATCGGATCCAATATCATATTCAAAAAAGCTCCAATCAGCATTGTGATCATAGCAATCTTAGGATTTCCCTCGCCGCGAACGCAGTTGTTCATAACAAAACCGACCCCGGCGAAAACCATTCCCAATAGGATAACGCTCATATAGCTCTTTGACATTGGGAGGATTTCTTCCGTCGCGCCAAAGAGAATTAATACCGAATCGATATTTATCATCGTTAAGATCGAAAGGAGACTGAAGATAATAATTATCGAAGCAATGGCGTTGCCCAGAACTTTTTCGGCGTTCTCGTTGCGTTTCTCGCCTAATCGAATGGAAATGACGGCGGTGGCGCCCAAACCGATCAGCATGTTTATCGACAGGATAACGACCATTATTGGGAATGCAATAGTAACCGCGGCTAATCCAAGCGATCCCACTCCCTGCCCGATAAAAATTCTGTCTATTACATTATAGAGGGCGTGAACCACCATACCGGTGATGGCGGGCAGTGAAAATCTCCATAACAGCGTTCCAACCTTTACTTTCTCTAAGGCTTCGGTGCGTTTGTCGCTGGGATTGGAACTGTATTTCATGTTTGTATTAAATTGCCTCCGATTAAAAGCTGTTTCATACCGGCGCGTTTCCTGTTGTTCTCCGGCAAGAAAATCGGGGAGCCGGTCGCACGATATGGACCGTTCGTGATGAACACCCGTGAAGAAATAGAGCAAGCCTTGGAGGATCTGAGAAATGGAACGTTTGTAAAGAAATACGATTAAAGTGGGCGATACCTGATTCGAACAGGTGACCTCCTGCTTGTAAGGCAGGCGCTCTAGACCAACTGAGCTAAGCGACCTTATTATTATTACTCAGGTTATAAAATGAGCTCAGTAGGGCAGGCGTCTCTG
>CAZWOY010000613.1:0-1916 GCA_964635255.1 uncultured bacterium | reverse complement strand
AGTATGTTGCCCACGGGCAGTCATTCCAGCGAAAGCTGGAATCCATGCCGGTTCTTGCGCTAACGCCGAAGGAAGATGGATTCCAGCTTTCGCTGGAATGACTGCGTAAAGGAACGCTATTTACCCATAAATATACAGCCGATCACGGCTAACTCACATTCCGTTTGTTATTATTGAATAAGTCATTTTCTAAATTGCGCATGGCCGGAGCTTTTCGGCTGACTTCCGGGACCGGCGGTAATTCATCGGCGTGGAAACATGAGCTTTTAACGACAGTTTCAAGCAATTCTTTCAGCCTTGGATAGACTTCCACAGTTTTTTCCAATATCCACAGTAATTCGAGAAGTTCGGTCGTGAATTGACTTGTCCATTGGTCGGGGCGTATATCATCGAGTGGCGAAGATTTCCTGCCCGCGCCATTTTTCATGCGGTATTTCAACCATGATTGCACGACTTTCAAACCGGAAACCCCAAAGTCGAACACCTTACGCTCTACCAGTTTGAACTCTCCGCTTCCTACGCGGAGAACTTTCCGGGACTCGTCATAATCAAACGCTTTTGGATAATCTTCAGATCGCGTGGAAATCGGTTTGGCGCATTTTACTTTGCCTCTCGGAACGGTCCCGCGCCGTTTTCCTTTTGGAATAAATCGCTCGCCATAAGTGTGCAGCCAGATTAGATAAGCGCCGATTGAACGGATTTCCTCGAATAAAATTGGACTTTTTGTAATTGGGATTCGTATTTCACGAGACGCGAGTTCTAAAGAAAAAAGACTTGTAAATCCAGGTTGTGAGATTATTCCGTAAAGGTATGATACAAAATCTTGCGGCGAAACTTTGTTTTTATATTCAGACGCCAATCGATCAATTAATCCGGGCAATATGTTTAGTTCCGAGCAATCAGACGTTCTATAAAACGGTATTATGTCCTTGCCTCCCCTGCCTGCGAAATAATGACGGTCCGGTATGTAGGGAGTGCAGACAAGCCCCGGTCCTTTGCCCAATGCGAGAACGATTGAACTTGAAAAGAAAATTTGTCGTTCGCTGTAAGAGCTCCATAATACCGGACGCAAATAATCGCCTAAACGACTATCGGCTAAAATCCACTGTTTATCTAAAGCTCGGAATGAATAGCGAACAATCGGCGGCGGCGCGGCATTTTCCGGTAATTCACTAATAGGTTTTTCAATGCTTTTATTTGTTTGATCTACTGAATTATTTGAGTTAACTTTTCTGTCTCTCGTCTCCCTAAAATAGCGGGATTTATGTTTGGCTTTAAGCAATGTTCGCCAGCGTTTTTCTAAAGTATTCTGATCGAACGAAATTGGCCAAGTCCGTTTAAATTCGCACCCGGTGTGCTGCCATGGCATAAGATCTAAAAGCAATGGCAATCGGAAATATTCATTTTTTGGCGCCGGACGAAAAGGAGCTTTCCATTCCTTTGGACAGGTTTGCCATTTTAAAGTTCTGAAAGTTCTTATTTTATCTAATGCAGCGAGTTTTTCACCGCGAGAGCCGTCTATTTTTATATAATGAATTTTTGCTGGCTTACTCCGGTCGATCTTCCCGCCGCGAAATGCGATTCCGATAGCCACAGGGGTTTGAATGGCAAAAACATTTTCACTTTTGCGCGAACCTCGTCCCTCGCCGCCCAAATCGATGACCCAAAACTCATCGCAGATTCTGCGTATATGTTCGCGCATCCCGCTGAACGCAACGCCGTCGATGTAGCTCGAAACGCTAATAAAGCTGACGACGCCCGGTCTTGATGGATCTTGTTCAAAAACTTTCCATAACGTCCATCGCCAGAAATACACATATAGGAGGTTTTTGCAAAAGTCCAAATTAAATAGAATTTTATAAAAACCAAACTGCAAGAATTGATATTTCATAGAATTACAGACTGTCATGCTTGCT
>CAZWOY010000612.1:0-1923 GCA_964635255.1 uncultured bacterium | reverse complement strand
GTGTCCTCACCTGAAGCCTGCGTTTAAACAATGGGCGTCAGGTGTCCTCACCTGACGCCTGCGTTACTTGGGCGTCAGGTGTCCTCACCTGACGCCTTTCCCTAACAACAAGAGCAAACTGTCAGATGAGGACGCCTGACAGGCGCTCACTTTTTATTTTCGGACTGTCTGTTTCACTGGAATGACTGCCTAAGGCGTTCCCGACCAAAGGACTAACAATGCTAACATTCATTTTAAAACTATTCCTACTTCTCTTTTTTATATCAGGCTGCTCGACCGGCGATAAGCAGTCGGCTCAAGCAAATCCCAAAGAAATCCGCCAGCCGGCGGTTGCCGGCCAGTTTTATCCTTCGGATCCGCAGAAACTGCGCCTCGCGGTCGAAAAATACCTAGAGGATGCACGGGAAATCGAGGTGGAGAAACCGGTGGCAATCATATCTCCCCATGCAGGTTATATATATTCCGGACAGTTTGCGGCGGACGCCTTTAAACAGGCTGCCGGGGAAAAAATCGAGCTTGTGGTTATTCTCGGAACCAATCACACTACAGCCGGATTCAACGACGTATCCATTTACCGTGCGGGCGCCTTTAAAACGCCTCTGGGGAACGCCGCTATCGATGCGCAGATTGCGGAAAGGCTGATCGAAAAAAACAACCGGTTTGTCTTCAATAAGCAGGTTCACGCCCGCGAACATTCGGTGGAAGTGCAGATTCCGTTCGTTCAGGTTCTCTTCCCTGACGCTGAAATTGTCCCGGTCGTTGTCGGATGCGCGGAAAAGGATTTGTGCAAGTCGTTCGGAGAGGCTCTGGCTGAAGCTTTGCACGGTAAAAAGGCTCTAATTGTCGCCAGCACAGACCTGACTCACTATCCAGCGGCGAAGGACGCCAAAAAGGTCGATGGAGCGGTTTTACGCGCTATTGAAACGATGGATCCAAAACAAGTCAAACGAACCATCGAAGAACAAATGTCGAAAGGAATCCGACAGCTTTCGACCTGCGCCTGCGGCGAAGGTCCGGTTTTAACCGCCATGTACGCCGCCAAAGCGATGGGCGCGACCCGCGCGGCTACGGTCAGCTATGGACATTCGGGAGACGCTCTGATAGGAACTGACGACCGGGTGGTCGGATATGGCGCAGTTGTGATGGATCGCAGGCAAGGTTCGGCGCATTCCTGTCCGGATTTGAATGACAGCGTCGAATTAGAACTTGAGCGGCCTATACCGGATCTATATCGTTCGATGCTCCTGGACATAGCAAGAGAAACCATCACGAGGTTTCTAACCACTGAAACGCTGCCGATAATCCGCGACCTGCCTCCCGAATTGTCGAATGAATCGGGAGCGTTTGTGACGCTCAATAAACACGGACATTTGCGCGGCTGCATTGGGCGCATGCCCGACGATATGCCGCTGTGCCGGGTTATAGGTTTGATGGCGCTGCAAGCGGCATTCCAGGATCAACGATTCCAACCGGTTGAATTGCATGAAGTGGACGATATCGAAATCGAGATTTCAGTTCTAACGCCCTACGAGCCGGTCGATAGCTATCGGGATATCGTCTTAGGCAGGGACGGCATTGTTCTGAGAAAACCTGGAAAATCCGCGGTTTACCTGCCTCAAGTCGCTCCTGAACAGGGCTGGGATACGGAAGAAACCCTCAGCAATTTGAGCGTAAAAGCCGGTTTGCCGCCGGACGGATGGCGGAATGGAGCGCAGTTTTTAACATTTCAGGCGGAAGTTTTTGGAGAGGAATGATATTTTTATATCAGTTTTTCCACCTTCGCGAGAAACAAAAAAGTAGGTCGAACACTCTTGTTCGATATTTTGCCCAAGGACAGTGATTCCAGAATTTGTCTAAAAGCAGTCATTCCAGCGAAAGCTGGAATCCATCTTCCTTCGACATAGCGCGAAAACTATCATGGAT
>CAZWOY010000611.1:0-1928 GCA_964635255.1 uncultured bacterium | reverse complement strand
CTTAGTCTGCTAAAGGCAGACTCGCAATGACACTTTTTTCTGCACGTAGTAATAAATCTATTTTTCGCTGAAGTGTATTGCATTTGTGGATTTAACTTAGTATTATTGATTATTATCTGAAACCAAATTGTGAATTTAAAGCCGGCGCGCTTCGCCGTTCTTGCGAAGCAGACTGTCCGAAAATATTCGCCGCTTTCAATCCAGCGTTCGCTGGAATGAAAGCCTGAGACCTTTTCGGACAATCTGGTAGGCGGGAATGACAGAGTGAGAGCTTTTTACGACAAGTCATTATTAATTCCATCCATTAATTCTGCTATGCCTATTTTCAGTAATTAACAAATTTCTTTCTAAGGCGAATGATAATTTTTCTCTTTTCGATTTGCATATTCGTTTAAATTTATTTAATTTTCGCTATGATTTGACATTTTGTTTAATCACGCAAAGGTAACATCATTCGAACAGAATTGATCCAAAATGGAGAGGCGATGGACGTTTTTTTAGCTTCGATAACAAGGATTCTTCAAGGTATGCCGCATTTTGGCATGCTTTTGATCGGGATCCTTGTCGCCAAGTACTTTTTTCAGATAACAACGACATATAATTTCAATCATGAACTTACCGATGAGGATAACTCCGCTTTCGGAGTGGGGTTTGCCGGATATCTTATCGGTTCCGTGGTTGCGCTGACTGGTACGATCTACGGTTCAGCGGTAGATTTGGGGCAGGATGCGATACAAACCGGCCTGATAATCGTCATTACGATTATTTTGATGCGGATCAGCGTAATGATCAACGACTGGGCGATTCTCCACAGTTTCAGCATCCAGAAGGAAATCTCGAAAGATAGAAACGTCGGAGTTGGATTCGTGCTTGCAGGCGCCAGCATTGCCACCGGCTTTATGCTGAACGGCGTTTTAAACGGCCAAAGCGCCAGTCTGACGATAGGACTGCGAGACATAGTAATTTATTGGGTTCTGGGGCAGGCGCTGCTGATAATCGGAGGATTGGCTTTCCAGTGGATGACCAAATACGACGTGCATAAAGTGATCGGCGATGAAGATAATATGCCTGCCGGCGTCAGTTTCGGTGGATTTCTCGTCGCAATCGGATTAATAGTGCGTAACGCGCTTTACGGAGCGACAAGCAATGTCGGCGAAGAATTGATTGTCACGGCTGTATTCGCGCTGTTTGGAATGATTATGCTGGTGTTCACCCGGTTCATTATCGACCGCCTGCTGCTGCCGAAATCTCCCTTGACCAAGGAAGTGGTGGTGGATAGGAATCCCGCCGCCGGAGCTTTGGCTTCGATCAGCTTTATTGTCGTAGCGATAGTCTATTCGGCTTCTATTAATCCTCATGCTCCGGTACAACCGGCTGTAGAATATGAAGTTATTGCCGAGCCGGGAGCTGAGACAGAGGAAGAATCTTTGCCGATCGAAGGCGAAGACGAATCAGAGATCGACGCTGACTCGCAGGCCGGCGAATGATATTCCGAATAATGCCGGTCAGTGCAGCGAACAAGTCATTTGAACTGCAGCGGCGTCGATCCAAAATTTTTAACGCAGTTTTATCTCGAGTGTAAATGATGAATTTTAAAATACATAAATACTTACTAACGTTCTTGACCATTTTGTTCACCCTTTCCTTTGTCGTGCCGGAAGATTTATTCGCCAGGCGGGGCGGGGGATTCAGGGGCGGTCGGAGTTTCAGCCGGTCGTTCAAGTCGAGCAAATCTCGCGCAAGCTCGTGGTCGAGAAAATCGAAAACGATACGAAGTTCGAGAGCGAAAAAGATCGCCAAGAATAAGAATTTCAACGTTAAGAATGATCGTTCGCTCTACAGAAAAGCAAAACAAAATGGCACGGTTTTCAATTCCCGCACTCAGGCAAAGCAGACTTTTCAAAAGCAGTACGGGAATAAGTATAAAT
>CAZWOY010000610.1:0-1961 GCA_964635255.1 uncultured bacterium | reverse complement strand
TATTTTCCCAGTAATTATTCATGAAGCGAGCTTCGCCACGCAATATGAAAATAGACTCATTTTCCGACGTAAGTCGCAACCCCCCTGTATCCCCCCTTCAGATAGAAGGGGGGAGATTAAGCGGTCTATTTTCCCAGTAATAGGCGCAGGAATGACTGCGAATATAAGACTTTTTCAAAAAGCGAAAAAACGACAATATGAATCTGAAAAACACACTGTTGACAATACTTGCTTTTACCGCCTTTACGGCGATGGAAGCGAACGCCGGTTCGGAAACGATCGGGATGGCTTTTCTCACGATTCCGCAAGGCGCACGTGAAACTGCGATGGGAGAAACGGGAGCGTCCTATAGCGGCGGCGGAACCGGAATCTGGTGGAATCCCGCAAACATCGCCGCAACGAAATCCGACGTCTGGTTTCAAGGATTTCAGTGGATCGGAGACATGAACGGCAGTTTTGGCGGCGCAAGATTAAAAACCGGATGGGGAGGCTTAGGGCTCTATTACGTCAACTACAGTATGGACGGTTTTGAAGCGCGCACGCGCCCTGGTCCGCCGGAAGCTGCGTTTACCGTCCATCAGGCGATTATCGGCGGTGGAACCGCCGTGAGGCTGGGGAAAAACTGGACATTCGGCGCCGCGACAAAGTTCGCTTACGAGTCGATGTATTCTTCAAGCGAAAGCCGCTTTCTGATATTCGACGCCGGCGTGGCTAAGGGTTTTAAAAACACTTCGATAGGCGCATCAATTCAAAATATAATATTCGAATCTGATGAAGAAGAGACGCCGCCTGCGACTGTTAGATTCGGGATTTCGCACAGGCTTTCGGTAAATGATTTCGGCGTTCTCGCCGCTGTTGAGGGCGTGGATATGGAAAAGCGCGACCCGAGCGCCCATATAGGCTTAGAGGCGGATTGGCGGAAAATTCTATTTATCCGCGCCGGCTATATGTCAAGTTATGACTCGCGCGACTTCACCGCGGGATTCGGCATACGCTACCGCCGAATCAGCGCCGATTTTGGATTGACGCCGTTTGGGAACGAACTGGGAACGAGCTGGCGGTTTGGTCTGGGTTTAAGGATTTAAAACGGATATGAATCTAACGTACGTTACGCCGTTTCTAAGCAACCTGATGAATCTGAACGCCGCCGATTTGGATAATTCAGGCTTGAGCCGGATGGCGGCGAATATATTAAATGATTATTCCGGCAGAAATTTTGAAAAATGCCTGATTTTTAATCCTGATGCAGTCGGAAAATTTTTAATAGACCGATATCCCGGCAGGTTTACGAAACTGAAAGAATTTAAATTGACCGAAATTGGCGTCCAATCTATGTTTCCCCCTAAAACTCCCGTATGTTTCGCATCGATGTACACCGGATTAGAACCGGAATTGCATGGGATTAAAGTCTATGAAAAACCGGTTCTGAAAGTAGAGACTCTTTTCGACCGGCTTGGGCGGTCCGGCAAAAAAACAGCGATCGTCGCGGTCAAGGACTCGAGCATCGATCTCATTTTCCGCGACCGGCGGATCGATTATTTCTCCGAACCGGATGATAGAAATGCAGTGGGAAGGGCGTTATCGCTGCTGGACGCCGATAAACACGATTTCATCGTAGTTTACAATCAAGAGTACGACGACGCCCTTCATCGGACTCAGCCGGAAAGTAAAGCTGCTTTACAGGCTTTGGACAGGCAGTTGAGCAATTTTACCGATTTGATTGCGCGATTCGATTCGTCATGGAGTAAATATCAGCGCATTATAGCTTTCGCTCCCGACCATGGCGCGCACATCGACGAAAGCTCCGGCAGGGGCGATCATGGCTTGGATATTCCAGTGGATATGGAACTGGTTCATTTCTGGGGATTTTATGATAAATGTTGAAGATAAAAACAACGCTGTTTATTATTACTACGTGCCTAAAATAGTTGCCATCTCCAGGAATCTGATGGAATGCGGAT
>CAZWOY010000609.1:0-1963 GCA_964635255.1 uncultured bacterium | reverse complement strand
CCGGAGAGGCTGCAGACGCCCTCGTCTGCAGCCTCTCCGGATGTGTTTTCGAACAGTTTAGCAGGCGGAGGCGTTTCATTATTCACCCTTTCCAAACCCAAAACACCGAACAATTTTTATTTGCACGCTTAACTTGAAATAAAAAGGAGAACCGTTACGAAGCCTTTCATGATAGGAATCGCCGGACCTTCCTGTTCCGGCAAAACGTCGATATCGGCGGAATTATTGAAGCGTTTCCGCCCTGAGAAATGCGACATACTCCCCTTGGATTCATATTACCGCGACCTGACCAAAGTCCCCGAGGCGGAGTTATACGACTGGAATTTTGACAGACCGGCTTCGTTCGATCAGGAATTGCTGATCGAACAGGTTACGGCGCTTTCGCAGGGCTGCGAAATCGAGCGCCCTGTTTACCGCTACCCGTCGCACACGCGCGACCGTGAGGGGATATTGATTAAACCGAAGGAAATCATAATCGTCGAAGGACTGTTCGGATTGTACTGGGCAGAGGTCAGAAGCGCCTACAGCCTGTCGATATTCGTCGATGCCCCTCAGGAAGTTTGTTTTGAAAGGCGAAGCCTGCGGGACGTTAAAGAACGGGGTTTCGAACCGGATTATATTAAATTCCAGTTTGAAACTACTGTGCTGCCGATGTACAAGAAATATATTGAAGCGACCAGACAACATGCGGATTTGGTTGTGAATGGGGGGAAGAGGATTGAGGAATCGGTGGAGTTTTTGTTTCGAAAAATTGAGAGGTTGGAAATTGGTTAATTATCACCGTCGTTACTTGACAATTGTACATTTGCGCAGTAAATTATCTTTATAAGATGCACTCGAAAGGAGACAAAAAATGTTAGATAAGAAGAAATTTCAAAATGCGGCGCTCTATTTTGCCCAAAAATGTAAACAAAACACCGTTGGCTTGAAAAAGATGGCTAAGCTTTTGTACTACCTTGATTTCGATCATTATGAAAAACACTTCGAGTCGGTCACCGGCGCTAAGTACATTCACTGGAAAATGGGTCCGGTTCCTGAGAATTATTACAATTTGATCGATGAAATGGCAATTGCCGGATTAATAGCTAAAGAATCGAAAGATTTGGGCTATGAGAATCCTATGCAATTGATAACGCCTTTAAGGAAACCTAAATTGTCCATCTTTAAAAAAAGTGAAATCGATGAAATGAATAAAGTAATTGAAATGTGGGGACAATTTTCCGGAAAAGATTTGGAGGAAGCCTCACATAATGACGTAACTTTTACACTGACTGAACTGAATGAAGAAATTCCTTATCAATTAGCGCTTCATAGATAGCTGATATTGACGTAATGTCTGAGGTAGTTTTAGATTTACGTGGATATGAAGTACTCGCAACCAATACATTTCTAAAGAAATCAAAAAAATTATCGAAAAAACATCCATTCCTGACAGAATCTCTCGAGAATTTCAGAGTGTTAATTACGCGCATCGATGAGCAAGGCAGAGGGATAAAATCGAAGCTCAGATATACTATCAATCTTGAGGGAATCTCTTTACCCGTTTATTACACCAGATGGACAACAGGCGATAAGGTTGGAAAATCAAGCGGATTAAGAATTTGGTATTGTAAATTTGAAAGGAAAGCGGTATTATGCCTGTTGCAGCTTTATAAACATAATGAAAACATCGATGATATTAAAAGGCATCAAGCTGAACAATATGTTCAAGAAGCTTTGCGGCTTGTACAAACTGTACCGGATTAGATTGGATTTAATTTGTTCCCGCGCAGGAGCGTGGGAACAAGTTGGAAAATCGGATCTATTGAAAATCCGCGATTATCCGCATTCTTATCTATTTTATCGCTAATTGCTCATGAGGCGAGCTTCGCCATGCAGAATGAAAATAGACTCATTTCCCAACGTAAGCCGCAACCCCCCTGTATCCCCCCTTCAGATAGAAGGGGGGAGATTAAGCGGTCTA
>CAZWOY010000608.1:0-1964 GCA_964635255.1 uncultured bacterium | reverse complement strand
TTGCGACTTACGTCGGCAAATGAGTCTATTTTCATATTGCGTTGTGAAGCTTGCGTCATGAATAATTACTGAAAAAAACCTTATCGGCAGGGCAGGCGTCTCTGCCTGCCAACGCCCGCCTGTAAGCTCGCGAAAGCCGGCAGGGACGCCCGCCCTGCCGGCTTCGGCGCTGACGCAAGGGCGGCATAGGTTTCAGTTTTCGCTGGAATTAGCACTCCTTGCTAAATGTCGAACAAGCGTGTTCGACCTACTTTAGCAAATCGTATAGCTTCCCAGCGGCTCCCCGAGCCGCTGAAGCGAAATCGGCTCCTGACGACGCGTAAATAATCCCGCGCGATGAATTCACGAATGCCGGGGCGGAATAGCCTTTCAGCGCATCTTTCAGCTTTTGGACGTCGCCCCCCTGTGCGCCGATTCCCGGTATCAACAAGGGCATATCTTCGGCGATTTTCAGGATCGGCGGGAGCATTTCAGGCTTCGTCGCTCCGACAACCATGCCAACGTTTCCATTCTTATTTATTAATTTCGCCATTTTCGCGACCTGCATGTATAAAGGCTGCCCCTCGCAGTCGAGCGTCTGCAAATCCGAACCGCCGGGATTGGACGTTACCGTAAGCACGAATATTCCATGCTCTGCGTCTTCGACAAAAGGCTGCAGCGAATCGCTTCCCAAATAGGGACTGACGGTCGCCATATCCACTTTGAGCGTCGAAAACAGCGCGCGCGCGTACGCCTTCGCGGTATTGCCGATATCGCCTCGCTTGGCGTCCGCGATAATGAGCTTATTTTCCGGTATTACGCTTATGGTTTTCGCCAACTGATCCCAACCGGCGGCGCCAAGGGCTTCAAAAAACGCGCAGTTCGGCTTATACGCTGCAGCGTAATCTGCGGTTGCATCGATAATCTCTTTGCAGAAATCAAAATACGGTTCATCAGCGCGGCGTATGCTCTCCGGCAGCTTTTCCATAACCGGATCAAGACCGACGCACAAACTCAAACCGCCGGGAAGCGTTCGCTTCAATTTATCAGATAAATTCATTGGTCTCTTCTTAAAAAAACTCAGAAAACCAGGGAGTTTGCAACAGAGAGTTTGCAGACGCCCCCGTCTGCAAGCAATCCTGACTCGTTCACACGTTTTCATGCGGGAGCGGGAAACTATTTTCACATTTGTAATAAACTTAAAGCAATATCGATTCAAATAAAACTCTTGGAATTAATATTCGATTAAATTGTTCAATTTCACATTCTCATTGCATAATAATGGTATAAATAGCTCTAAAAAGGAACAAACTTGGGGAGAATCAGTATAATTTCATAATTAACCAATCACTTGATCGATAATATTGATAAGATTAAGAAAATTGGATAAAAGATTTTGGATCTCTTGACAATTTACACTGATATGTTTATTTTATGCGTAGCACTTAGCCAAATTGTAATTTTTAAATACCACCAAGTCCGTATGTTTTCCTTTTCTATGGGCTTGTAAAACACCACCAGGGGATCACTACACATTGATCCCCTGTTTTTTTGAGGTAAACATGAAAACTATTATCTTTATCGATTTTTGGAACTTCCTCCTCAACTGGCAGAAGGTTTATAGCAGCAATCCGGATTGGGCTTCAATTCCAACTATTTTCATAAATGAAACTCAAAAAGTATTGTCCGAAATAACTCCGACCAAAGCGCCTGTATATCAAGGTACAAGAGTTTATGCTTCAATCAATCCGATAAAAGAATCCGATAGATCATTGAAGGAATTTCTGAACAGCGCCCTTAGCAGAATGCCCGGCTATACGGTAAACATAAAAGATCGACATAATCGCAAGTCCTCAATTATATGCCCTAATTGCAAACATAAATTATCCGTTTGTCCTTCATGTAATAAAGAATATACAAAATCTTCTGAAAAAGGAGTAGATACTGCGATTGTAACAGATATGTTTTCTTTATTTATAGACGGG
>CAZWOY010000607.1:881-1971 GCA_964635255.1 uncultured bacterium | reverse complement strand
CGAGCTGTCCGTCTGGGACATAACCGGCAGAAAGATTTCCGTCCTCGACCGGGGCAGTCGCGGCGGAGGGCAGTATCGGCTGCATTGGCGGGCGGATGGGTTGAGTTCGGGAGTTTATTTTGTTATATTGAAGAGTGCGGGCCGGGAAGACGTTCGGAAGGTTAATTTGGTTCGGTAGAGGGGAGAAAAAAGCGTAACGGAAGCGACAATATCCCAAGCGGACGCTTAGAATCCAACAATTTAGCAATGGAACAATGGAGCAATGGAACAATGAAACAAACCTAAAAATCCGACTGTTAATAATTTGTAAATCCTGCATTTTCCAACCCAAAATACTACCCATATCTACCATAGTTTTCGTATCTTAAAGAGAAACGCAAAATTTTCGTTCAAACAAAAGTTTTAAATACAATGAGCTTGCTTAAAACAGCGCGAGATGGGGTGGTTACAGATGAGATGCGGGTTGTGGCTGAGGCTGAGGGCGTCGATTCCGAGGCAATCCGTGAAAAGATTGCATCCGGCAGAATTGTTATTCCGAAAAACACGAAACGCAGCTTCCCTGTGCGGGGGATTGGGGAAGGGCTTAAGACCAAGGTCAACGCCAATATCGGCACGTCGAACTTTCACGCCGACCTGAACGAGGAAATCGACAAGCTGCACGTCGCTGTAGCTTCCGGAGCCGATGCGGTTATGGATCTTTCGACCGGCGGCGACCTCAGGCATATTCGCCGAAACATTCTGGATGAATCGCAGGTTATGATCGGAACGGTGCCGATCTACGACGTCGCCGTGCAGATAGACCGCGACGGCAAGGAAATTATCGCGATGGACGTCGATCAACTGTTCGACGGAATCGAGATGCACTGCGAAGACGGAGTCGATTTCATAACCGTTCATTGCGGAGTTACCCGCAGTGCGATCGATCTGCTGAAAAAAAATCCCCGAACGGGCGGGATCGTCAGCCGCGGGGGGAGCATGTTAGCCGCCTGGATGGTGCATAACCGGAAGGAAAATCCGCTGTATGAATACTACGACCGTCTGCTCGAAATCGCGCAGAAATACGACGTTACGCTCAGCCTCGGCGATGGGC
>CAZWOY010000607.1:0-871 GCA_964635255.1 uncultured bacterium | reverse complement strand
GGCTGCGCCCGGGGGCAATCGCCGACGCCACTGATCCGGCTCAGCTGGAAGAGCTTATGACCTTGGGCGCATTATTTAAGCGCGCCCGCGACTACGGCGTACAGGCAATGATCGAAGGACCGGGGCATGTACCGCTGCATCAGATCGAGATGAATATGCAGCTTCAGAAGCGGCTGTGCGACGGAGCGCCGTTTTATGTCTTAGGTCCGATCACAACCGACGTCGCGCCCGGCTACGACCACATAACCAGCGCCATTGGAGGCGCGATCGCCGCCGCCGCCGGAGCCGATTTCCTCTGCTATGTAACTCCAGCGGAGCATCTCAGCCTGCCGACGGTCGATGATGTTCGCGAGGGCGTTATCGCTGCCAGGATAGCGGCTCATTCCGGAGACATAGCCAAAGGCGTCAAGGGCGCATCCGACTGGGACGACCGCATGTCCGCCTGCCGCAAAAACCTCGACTGGGAAGGCATGTACCGGGAAGCCCTCGACCCGCACCGCGCCAAAACCGTCCGCAAAGGCAGCGGCAAGTATGATGAAATCGTCTGTACAATGTGCGGGAAGCTTTGTTCGATTAAGTTGACGAATAAGTATATTTGATTGGATCCCCCAGCCCCCTTGGAAAGGGGGGGATTTGCCATTTATTATTAAAAGTTGGATTAATGCCATTGAGTGCGCGCTTCAGCGCGTAAGACGACAATAGTGGGTCGAACACTCCTGTTCGACATTTTGCCGAAAGGCAGTATGTTGCCCACGGGCAGTCATTCCAGCGAAAGGCACGTTATTTTCCCAGTAATTTTTCATGAAGCGAGCTTCGCCACGGAACATGAAAATAAATTCTCTGGTAGGGCAGGCGTCCCTGCCTGCCTTCT
>CAZWOY010000606.1:0-1975 GCA_964635255.1 uncultured bacterium | reverse complement strand
ATTGCATAGTATTCCTCATCAAGCGGATTCCGTGAGATGGCGACTATTTTATGCGAATAGTAGTAAAAAAATGGAGAACGCCAATGATTTCACCTCAGGAACTATTAGAATTAGTTACCGAAACCAGATCTACGCGCAGATTCAAAAATACTCGACGCATCGATTCAGAAATCCTTAAAAAACTGGCGGAACTCGCCCGACTGACCCCGTCCTCGCGAAATTTCCAGCCTTTAAAATATATCTTGATAAACGACAGGCAGAAATGCGCCGACGTTTTTTCGTGCCTGAACTGGGCGGCGGCAATTGCAAAATGGGGCGGTCCGAATGAAGAAGAGCGACCGGCGGGTTATATAGTCGTCTTAGGCGATCAGGAACTCGCCAACAAAGAACCGAGACCGGGAAGCTCTAAATACAGCGTCGATCCGGGCATTGCGGTTCAGACGATGCACTTAGGCGCGAAAGCTTACGGTTTAGGAAGCTGTATTCTCGCCTCGGTAGATAGAGATCGATTCCGTGAACTATTTACCGTCGATAGCCGTTATGAGATACTTCTTGTTCTCGCCTTAGGCTATCCCGATGAGCAAATAAAAATAGAACCGATGCCTGAAAACGGCGAAGTCAAGTACTGGCGCGACGAGCAAGAAATTCATCATGTCCCGAAACGGTCGGCGGAGGAAGTTATATTGGCTGAGTATCTGGAAGGATAACCGCACAGCCTGAACAAAGCAGGTCGAACACTCTTGTTCGCTGTTTTGCTTTGGGGCGGTCATTCCAGGTTTCGCTGGACTGACTGCATAATGGAGCGTTATTTCCCTGGTCAGGAATAGGAACATGGATGACACGGATGCAACGGATAATCGCAGATATTGTTTCTCAGGAACGCGATATCCTGTGTTCCTCCTTCAAATAGATGGGGGAATTTAAGTGAGCGCCTGCCGCGCGTCCCCACGTGGCAGAATCATTTACGGATTTAAATCCGCATCCGGTATAAAGAACCGTAAAAACACCCTGCTTGTCGGTTCTTCAATGCGGAATGAATACTCGTGCTTTCCCTCAGGCGTTTCAATAAAAAACTGTTCGGCTTTTGAAATATCGACCGATGGTTCATTCGCTATCAGCGTCACTTTTGACGAACTGAATTCAAACGAGTGCGATTTGAAATACTCGCCGTCTCTGTAAATTTTGATTTTTGCATCATTTTTTAGATTAATTGGAATGCGAATATTTGTTTTTATTACCGACGGTCCGATTATTACCAGATTCAGGCTGTCCTTGTCGCTTATCGGATAATAAATCGAAGATGTTTCATTCGTCAATAGCTCGACCTGGTCGGTAAATTCACGCGGATGGAAAGTTACGTAATCCATTTCGTCCGTGAAAACGACTCGTTTTTTCTGCAGCCGAAGGTAAACCGGATATGGATCGGTTTTCCCGACTTGAATCCTCAATCGGCTGCGTTTCTCAGCCGGATAAAGTTCGATAATCTTACACTCGCCGATTCTATCTTTTTTCCCTACCGGATGGACATTGCGTGAGGCGCGTTCTGCGCCTCTGCCGATTAATGTTCCTTCGGCTTCATCATCCCAATAGAGCTTGAAGCCATATATAGCGCGTTTTTTGCCGGTATCGCTTAAATCGACTCGCGTAATCAGTCTATATTCATCCGATTCCTCAATCTGGAATTCCATCTGCTCGCCTTTATCGAGATGGTAGTAGGTTCTCGTTTTGCTCCCGATCTTGAGTTTCGTTCGATCGCCGCTGTAGGGCTCCACATCGTCCCATTTATCGGCGGCAAAAGCCAAATCCGTTGAAACAAGCGCTAACAGGCAGACAACGCCCAGCATAATGCCGCGCCTGCCCGGTATTTTAATTAACGTTAAAGATAGGTTGAATTTTTGCATTTTTAAAAGTAAGTTACTGGGAAATAAAAAATTCCACCGGTAGGGCAGGCGTCCCTGCCTGCCTTCGCAGCCTC
>CAZWOY010000605.1:0-1976 GCA_964635255.1 uncultured bacterium | reverse complement strand
CTTCCGGACACGTGTTCCGCAACCATTGGGACAATGGCGGCTGGGGTTCGCGCGCGCCGGTTCTGCTTGAATGGATGCTGATGCTGGGATCGCCTTCCTGGTTCTCCTATGATCCTGGCGATGGAACCGTCGAACCGGGCGAATCTGTGGACATTACGCTTACGTTCGACGCCGAAGGGCTTGAAGACAACACCGACTATACCGGAACTTTGTTCGTCGAATCGAATGATCCTGAAAATGGGATGATCGAGATCGACGTAACATTGGCTATCGGCTTACGCGATCCGGTTGGATTTGAATTTACGGCGACTCAGCTTGTACACAACATTCTGTTAACCGATGTAAGATTCGACGACGAAAGTTGCGGATTTGGCTGGGAAGTCGGCGTATTCAATCCTGACGGCGATTGCGCCGGCGCGGTGGTCTGGGCGCCTGGCAGAGATATTTTGCTTCCCGCCTATGGCGCACAGGGCGACATCCCCGGATTTGCAAACGGCAATCCATTTGCGGTTCAGATGTACGATCCGCAAGCTGAGGAATACTGGGACGCCAGGTTGGTGATTGAAGACGGCGCTCGAGTCTGGACCAGCGGCGCGGAATCGATCGGTATGGTCGAAGCGTTCAGCAGCGACGAAATCACGCTGAACCTCCGCCGCGACTGGAACATGATCTCGATCAACGTCGATCAGCAGCATCTGTATGATCAGAACCAGCAAGGTCCTGACGTCCGGGTGATGTGGGAAGAGATAGGTCCGCAAGGCGAAGATCTGATCCTTCTGATGAAGAACGGCGTGGGTCAGTTCTGGGCTCCCCAGTGGGGCTTCAACAGCATTCCTTACTGGGATGTTACTGAAGGGTATATGATCAAAGTCGAGGAAGCTTTGGAGATAATCTTTGAAGGCGCTCCGATGGCTCCCGACGCCGATATTCCGATGGGTCCGAACTGGAATATGATCGCCTACTTCCCGGATTATCGTCTGGATGCGTCGGCGCCTGATTTCTACGTTCTGTCGCCGATAATCGAACATGTGGAACTCGCCAAGAACGGCGTTGGTCAATTCCTGGTCACCGCATGGCGATTCAGCAACATGGATCCTTGGGAGCCTGGACAGGGCTATCTGGTTAAACTGGACGTCGATGAAAATATTAACTTTAACTATCCTGAGGAACAGCGGGAAGCCGCATTCGTTACCGGCGAAGAAGTTCATAACCAGTGGACTGCGCCCGCAACCGAAGAAAACATGAGCGTCCTGCTTAACAGCATCGACGGACTCAAGTTGGAAGATGGAGATCAAATCGCCGCATTCAGCGCAGCCGGCGAAATTATCGGCGTCGGAAACGTAGTCGATGGTCGCTGTGGTATTGCTGTCTGGGGCGATGATGAGTCAACCGAAGCAATCGATGGCGCCGTTAAGGGCGAAGCCTTTACGCTTAAAGCGTGGGATGCGCAAAATATGAACGCCGTCGATCTTCAGGTAGGCAATATTCTGGAAGGCAAAGGTCTTGTTTTCGAAGTCAACGACTTTACGGTCGTCGATGTAACAGTAGAGACTGCTATACCTGACGAATATTACCTCAGCCAGAACTTCCCGAATCCGTTCAACAACGTAACAAGATTGGCTTACGGCATGACTGAAGCCGGCAATGTAACCATAGGCGTTTACGACGTAGCCGGACGCCAGGTTGCGCTGCTTGTGAACGGCGCTGTCGAAGCCGGCAATCATGTTGCGGTTTGGAACGCTCAGAATGCATCCGCAGGCGTTTATATAGTCAAAATGACCACAACCGGCGGATTCGAGTCGATTCGAAAAATTATGCTGGTCAAGTAAAATCCGCAGCTAGCAATTTCCGCGTTGCTACATTCTCCTTTGACCAGTGGTTCCCCCCGGTTTTCGGACCGGGGGGATTTTGTTTTTGGCGCGCTTATTACTACGTGCATGAAAAAGTGTCATTGCGAGTCTGCCTTTAGCAGACTA
>CAZWOY010000604.1:0-1979 GCA_964635255.1 uncultured bacterium | reverse complement strand
TTTTGAATTTTTTCGGAATGGATTGGTTTTATTCATTGGGTATGAATAAGAAAGGGTCATATGTTTGAAAAGCAGTATTGATTGAATCGCGTAAAGCATCAGTCAGCTTGTCGCAAACAGGAGGAACAGGATCGGGATCATCCAGCAACTGCCTGTTTGTCTTGATGGCTTCAAAGGTCTTTTCAACTTCATTGTAGATATCCAGATTTCTGGCATGTGGTAACAGCGCTTTCAAGCGTTCCCAACGTTCTTTTCGCTGTTCAATCTTAGTAGCCGTATCAATCCAGCTTTTAATATCCTTGATTAAATTATCGCTTTCAGTTGCGATACCTACGCCAAGTTCATTACCTGCTGTGGCGAACATATCCTCAATCGGAATTCTTGACGGTCGCTTGGGTAGTGGTTCTTCACCTCCGACAGCATCGATGAGATTGTCGAGTTTATCTTTGAGCGCCGGTAGGGCTTGTAACTCCTCATTTTGTTTGAAATTAATCCCAACTTCCTGAAGGACTTTTCTAACCTTCAGTCTATCAGATACTGCAAATTGCACATGAATAGATCTAAACCTTTCTTATTCATACCATTTAGCTAAAAATGATATTAATTCCTTATTATAACTATAAATTACTTGATTCTAAACATTACACTTAATTCACTGAACGGGTGAAGTCGGTAATTGATAAAAACATTCGCAACTTGTAATATATTTATAAGATACAACTTATTTACTACTTACGCGTGAATAAGATAGGCTAAATTCAGATTTACCAATTTTAGTATGGTCAAGAGATTTAGCTTCAAGTGAAACATTAGATAGACGTGCATCAAGGAAACCCGCTGCTACAAGTGCGATCAATGCCGAGTCGATTGTATCTTTAGGCCATCCGAAGGGTGACGTGGTAAAGAACTTGCGAATTTCCGTACCTTTCTTTCCGCTGCCAATTACTTTCAAAATTTCTTTGCAGACATCGTGGTTCTGTGTGTCACCATTATAACCGATAGCTTTTAAAGGTGCGCCATCGCCTCTTTTTACACGGTCCTTGACTTTCACCCAGTCAGGATTATCAGCCATGCTGAAATCCGGATACAGACGGATAAGAGCGTTATTAGCGGCTTTCTTTACGGATTCTTGCAGTGAACCTTCCGTTACTTCGTTACCACCGCCTTGTAGAACGATCGCCTGGTTGAATACATCGTGTAATTGAACTCTGACATCATCTTCATATTGATTCCGTCTGGTTTTCATCGCTTCCTGGGATCGTTTACCTTCATCTCCGGACGGATTCCCTTTGACCTGTAATGTCTCATCTGCTGCTCGCCAATTGGCAATTGCGGTCTTTAAAGGTTGCGCATTTTTCTTGGGAAGATAAACCAGAACATAAGGACTATCGACTCCTTCCTGGTGCGCATCATTTCTGACATTCTTTTCCGTCTCCGACCATCCATCTCTGATCCATACAGGGATTCCTTCCCCAGATGCTTGAGGTTTATCTTGAGAGAAGTATAGTTCAATCTTGCGAGGTTCGAGTGTTTTTCCTTGTCTAAGAATAATAGGATCGAGTAACTCAGAACAATGCTTCTTGATCAAAGTATGCCTGTAATCAGCGATCTTGACATCGTCCTTCATCCAATTCGAGTAATTCGATCTAAATTCACTTTCCCAATCAGAGCCTTCCGGTGTTTGAATATGGTAGGACTTCCCAATCTGCATGATGTCGCCACTATCGTGCATTTTCTTAAGAATATCCGGGATATCTTTTCGTAGTTGTGTGCTGCCTTTATTTAGATCACTGACGAGGAGGTCTGCAAGTGTCTCAGCATCAGCTTTTACACCCAGATCCTTTGGCAATTCACCAATCAGATAGATCAAAGCAGCCAACTGATAGCGTTTTTTCCCTTCATCAGAACCATCACGTTGCTTTAGCCTTTCTTATTCATACCATTTAGCTAAAAATGATATTAATTCCTTATTATAACTA
>CAZWOY010000603.1:0-1982 GCA_964635255.1 uncultured bacterium | reverse complement strand
TCGAACAAGAGTGTTCGACACTTGGAATGCGCTAATATCGAACAAGAGTGTTCGACCTACTTGGAACGCTCTAAGAACAAATCCCCATATTTCAATCTAACCATAACCGTCAAAGGATTCGCGTCGTAACCCGGCAAAAAATCATACGATTCGTTGAGCAAGTTATAACCTTCGACGGAAATTGTCCATTCGGGCGCAATTTTATAACCGGCGCTGAAATCCACCTCGAAATGCGCCGGGCGTTCCTCAGCCATTCCGATAGCGTAGGGCGTCTCCGCATAGTATGCCGCGTCGAATTCCGCCGTCCATCGACCGCGTTCTCCGCCGCCGCGAATTCCGGCTGAAATGGGCGGGATTAAAGGCGCTTCATAGCTTTCGCCCGCTTCCTCCAACTGGGCGTTCTCGATGGCTGCATAGGCTACCGCTTCGACAAAACGCTCATGCCTGTACCGAACAGATAATTCGCCCTTAGCAGAGGTCAAACTCGCCAGCCCTAAAGTCCAGCCAAGTCCCTGCGAATCGAAAGGAACCAAGTATGGATACTGCTCGCTCTCGCGGTAAGTTCCTTTGACGCTTGCCTCGAAGGAATTCGCGATCGAATGGCGGTAGCTCGCGCTCATTCTTATCGGCGTTTCCTCTATTATCGGATTCAAAAACCATTTCGTAGGTTCGGATTCTTGTGGTAAAACATTCTGCGGCGGCTCGTCCAGCATCGTCCACCGGCTGAACAGCTCCCTGAGCGTAACCGGCTTGCTGTGCGGATCTATGGTGAAATCGAACGCGCCGTTTGGAACCGCGCCCCACCTGAAGACGACATAAGGATTTATCGACCGCATCCCATCGTCCGCGTAATGCTCGCCCGCCGATGCGTCCACTCCGACGCCGAGGTTCATCTTATGCATCAGTTTCTTATAATAAACCAGCCGCAAATAGTAAAAACGTAAATCGAAAATGCTTTTCGCATCGGTGAATTCTTCGAGAGTTTCCGAAAAAAAACCGAACCGGGACTGAATCATCCCTTTACTGAGGAAATAGTCGTATTTCATCTGCGCCGCGAGCGAAAGTCCCTCGACGGCGCCGCCGTTAACGGCGGCGTTAACCTTATCGACGCTCCACGCGCCGTAGTCGATCAGGGCGTTAAAATTCCCTTGAAAAAGGTTTAAAGCGCTTAGTCCGAAGTTCGCCGTCAGGGCGTCGAGCGTGCGCCGGCTGCGCAGCGTATCGTTCAGTATAAACTCCTGCGATCGATATCCCGCCCCCGCTGCGATTTGAGTCCGTCCGCTAATAAAGCTCGCCGCCGAAACGTTCGCATTCAATCGAGTTGCCTCCCCCGGCTCGAGGCGGCGCGGATAATCGACGTATCCAGCGCTGAAATTCAATTGAGCGTTGTGAACGAAACCGCCGTTATTAAAGTCATAGCAGCCGTTTACGCCCGCGCCGAAAGCCCCGAAATTCCCGCCGAACGCGCCGCCGCTGAAGTTATGAAGCGTTCGGTCCGCAACCAGTTCGGGTCTGACCGGAATGATGCTGATCGAGGAAGCCTGCAGGTCGGGACGAGTTTGCTCAGGACTGCCCGGAATTTTGATCACCGGCGTCCACTCCCCCAGCGGAATCCGCGTCCCATAAATCCGCGTCGCCTGTTCCACCCCCGAGATCACATACTCCTGCATCTCGATTTCCGGCAGGTCCGCATCGACTTGCGCACCTAAAGAAACGCCCAGCCAGATTGCCGTTATGAATAAAACGCAAAGTAAATATCGAATTCGCATTGTCTATCTTGGATGTTACTGTCTATCTGAATTCTTTAACGTAAAATAATCACGGAAGTTCGGAGAAAAAACGTTTGAAGCGGAAATATGTGGAATAACTTAGAAAGTGAGAATCGAGGTTTGCATACCGGGGAAGGTGTGCGTAAATATTAATGTTGCCGGGAAAATAGACCGCTTAATCTCCCCCATTCTATCTGAAGGGGGGATACAGGG
>CAZWOY010000602.1:0-1992 GCA_964635255.1 uncultured bacterium | reverse complement strand
GTCCAAGGGCTGTATTTTCTTTGGAAACGCCTACTTGCCAGATCCTGCCGGTTTCACTTTTGGAAATTTCGTAGGATTTTTCCGCCCAATTCAATATTTCAGGATCGAGTCCTTCCTGATTGACTTCGTCGGTGAACTCGCGCCGGCCTTTAACCAGTTTGTCGATGTAGGCTTCGATTTGTTCTTCGTCGTAAAAATGCTTCGGATCGAATTCATCCAGATCAAATCCTTCCACTTTGGCGATTTCCATAGTACCCAATCTCCCCCGTTCATATTCATTGACTCCACGCAGGTCGCCGCGCTGAATGGCGGCCATCATCGGGATGGGAACGCGAATTGGCTTGCGAAGCTGCTTTCTTTTTTTACCGCTCGGAGTATCGATCACTTGAATAATCTCGCCGACGCCGCCGGTGTTATACTGGAAGAAGCGAACCTTATCGGGATATTTTTCGCACAGCGACATTATAATATCGCGGAAATGATTCACTTTCTTCGCGCGCGATCCGACAATGAAAGGATCGGTCCCGACCGTGCGCACCGATTCGCCCGCCTTTGCCGGCTGCGAAGCATAGCTGTGCGACGATTCGCCCCAGAGGTAGGCGAGGACAGCCTGTTCTTTGGTTAATTCCTGGGCAAAGGTCATAAAGGTATTCCGCCTGGTGATAAAGGCGAAAATTATTCCGTCCAGTTCTTCTAACGAAGGTAGATTCAAACCGTCGAAATCGATATTGACGAGTTTTTTACCGCGCCTGACGCGCAGTTTGTCCTTGCGGATGACGGCTCGTCCGTTGCCGCATAGCGATTCATCGAGGAAATCGGGATTCCCTTCATGGTCGATCATTACGTTTTCATAGAGCGCCGTTTTATCGGTGAGCGACCAGTACATCGCTTCCTGAAGTTTTTCATCGACGTCGGTTTTTACGAAGAAGTTCGCTTCCGAACCATAAGCCGAACCATCCGGACGCAGAAACACGATATCATCCTGAATTACTTCCGTGCCTTCGCCGTTTTCTTCGTCCAGCCCCAGCCGGTGGCACGACCACGTCGATTTGCCGGTAGCGGACAGACCGAAAAGCAGCACGCCATAGCGCTTCAATTTGCCGTCCTTCGCGTCGCGAACCGTCACCATTTTATCGCCGGCGTGAAGCCCTAACATACCCTGCTTATCCGCCGACCACATCGCCTGCCGGAGGAAGCCCTTTTTGTCCTCGCCCATATAGTCGGTTCCCATCGGGATATTGATATGATGTTCCGGGATGGCGAGAACCTGCTGGCGAATAGCGTGTTCTTCAGGTATATGTATAAGCGTAAACTCCGGTCCCGGCTTGCGCGGATCGACCTCGTTCATTGTATTGCCCCACATATACGCCAGCCGGATATTCTTCGGATCGGCTGCGGTAATATAGAGATTGCAAATTGGATTGAACTCGCTGTTGGAACCCATCTGCCTGCGGATATGGACTATGGGCATTTTCCTGACCAACTGCAGAACCTTGTGCAGTTGATCGGGCGCATTGGCGATAATGTCCTGGTGCATCGGCGTCGGATTGGGCAGCCTGACCGAGGGCGATCCCAGATAGACCGTCTTAGGTCCTATCCGGCTCGATACGGCGGATCTCCATCCCCAAGCGCCGTTCTTAGTTTGCGTACCGGTGCGAATTGCAAATTTGCGAATCTGTTTCAGCGTACAGTGGCGTACATTTGGGCCCGACAAAGCATGGGGCAGATTTTCAGCGAAGCGACGATAGGCTGCTTCATCGTAGATGTCACTCATAGTTCTTGCTATCTTGAATTAAAATGTATTCCTTTAACAAAAACCGGTCATTGAGACCGGCGATAAACTCTCGTAAGAAACAAATATAAGAGTTTACATCAATAAGTGCAAGCGGTTTGTCGTATCGCTTGGCAAGGTTGCTCTCTTTGCGGGATTTTGGTCTTTTATTACTACGTGCATGAAAAAGTGTCATTGCGAGTCTGCCTTTAGCAGACTAA
>CAZWOY010000601.1:0-1992 GCA_964635255.1 uncultured bacterium | reverse complement strand
CAAGCATGGGTTGCGGGCAGTTACGGAGCGTTTGCTTGCAGACGAGGGCGTCTGCAAGCTCTCCAGTTTTACAGAAAACAAGGATAAAATAAATGGAAAGAACTTTTAACATACTGATCGTCGGCGTCGGTGGACAGGGCGTTATCTTAGCGTCGGAACTTTTGTCTGAGGCGGCGATGACGTCGGGGCTGGACATTAAGAAATCGGAAGTGCATGGCATGTCGCAGCGCGGCGGCGTCGTTTCTTCGCATGTCCGGTTTGGCGAAAAGGTCTATTCTCCGCTGGTTCCAAACGGAGCCGCGGACGTCGTACTGGCGTTCGAAGCCGCGGAAGGGTTGAGGTGGGCGCATCAGGTTTCAGATGATGGACTGCTGGTTATCAACACCCAAAAAATCATACCGCCGATTGCGTTTACCAAAGAGTGGGACTATCCATCCAATCCTATCGACGACGCGGCGAAAATTGCAGTCCGAGTGTTTCCCATCGACGGTTTAGGCATAGCTCACAAAGTCGGCAATCCAAAGCTGGTCAACACCGTTCTATTAGGCGCAATAGCCAGCGAACTGCCCATCGAAATGGACGTCTGGGAAAAGGTTATTCGCAAGCGCGTTCCCAAAGGCACAGAAGATCAGAATATGCAGGGATTTCAGGAAGGAATGAAGCTGGTGGAATCGGCTGAAGCGATTGAAGCATAGACTCGGATTTTGCCTCGTTCCCACGCTCCAAACTAAGACTCGTTCCCACGCTCCAAACTAAGACTCGTTCCCACGCTCCAGCGTGGGAATGCATATAGATCTTATATAGTTAAGTATGCGTTCCCACGCTGGAGCGTGGGAACGAGGCGTAAAATTTGGCGCAGTCATTCTTGCGAAGCAGAGTGTCCGAAAATAAAAAGAGTATGCCTGTCAATAAAAGGAGAGCGCCTGTCAGGCGTCCTCACCTGACAGATCCCTGCCTTCCAGAGTATCCGAGAATTTTCACCGGCAGTCATTCCAGCGAAAGCTGGAATCCAGAGAAGTTTTGTTATATCAAGATCATACTGGATTCCAGCTTTCGCTGGAATAACTGCCGGAGACGTTTTCGAACAGCCTGTTTCGCTGGAATGACAAGACAGGATTCTCTGAACCTACAAATATACTTTTTAAAACGGAATCAACCGCGTTAATCTTTGTAAAAAAGCCCTTGAGAGAGTTATCTTTCTGAAGGGCTTTTTTTGAAAAACAGGCATTTTCAGATGAAACAAACATCATCTCTATTCTTCATTCTCTTGGCAGCGCTGACAATTGCTATCGGCGGCTGTCAGGTCGGCGGATCGAAATCATTTATACAAGGCGATACGCCGGCGGAAAACAACGCGGCTTATGACGGCGAACCGGTTACAGGCGACTGGGTTGTGATGAACCTGCTGGATGAACCGGAAAATTTGAATCCATTTATCTCGACCTCTGCAAGCGCTACCTATATATACCGAGATTATATTTACGAGAGCTTCCTTGAAACAATGCGCGAACCGCCCTGGGATAACGCGCCTCGCCTGGCGGAGGAACTGCCGGAAATATCGAACGATCATCTTAGATATACGTGGAAATTGCGCGACGATGTAAAGTGGCACGATGGAACGCCAATGACGATGCATGATGCAGTGTTTACTCTGAAAGCCATTATGAATCCTTATGTGGACGACCTTCCAACGAAACCCTACTATCGGGAATTGGACAGTCTCAAGTTGATCGACGACCATACGCTGGAAATGTACTGCTCCAAGCCTTACTTCATGCATATCGATTTTCTGGGCGGTTTTACGGTAATGCCGGAGCATATCTTCGATCCCGACGGTAAAATGAAAGATATCAGCTACTTTCAATGTAAGCTTGGAACCGCTTACGAACGCGCGGCTGAATTTTTGGAATCGGACGTCGAAAGCTCATGGAATGATTTTATCGACCTTGCCATGTTATACTCGGCAGAGAAATCGATCGCGTCGGTTACTGA
>CAZWOY010000600.1:0-2006 GCA_964635255.1 uncultured bacterium | reverse complement strand
ATTTCTCGAAGCTCCATAGCCTTAGCCTCCACCGATTCGAGTTTTTTACCGCGCAGCATAATAGAAATAAGCCTGCTCGCAGGAGGATACTTCAGTTTCTCCCGGAATTTAATTTCCGAATTATACAGCGTATGGTAGTCATGCTGCTGAATCCATCTCAGGATATTAGCCCGCGGATTCCACGATTGAATAATCACCTCGCCGGCGCTCGTCCTGCCGGCGCGACCGGACGCCTGAACCAACAGCCGGAAAGCTCTCTCAGCCGCCCTGAAATCCGGTCGCAGCCATTCGACGTCGGCGGCTAAGATTCCGACCAGCGTAACGCCCGGAAAATCATGTCCCTTCGCGACCATTTTAGTGCCTAACAGAATATCGAATTCACGGTTGCTGAAATGTTCGAGGATTTCCTGGTGAGCGCCTTTGGTTCGCGTCGTGTCGAGATCCATTCTGATAACGCGCGCGCCGGTGAACTGCGTCTCGATCTCGCGCTCCACGCGCTGTGTGCCTACGCCGTAGTATCTAAGCCGGAAACTGCGGCAGTTCGGGCACAGGTCGTAAGCCGGCTCGCTGTAGCCGCAGTAATGGCATTCGAGTTTGAGCTCCGTGCGATGATACCTTAGTGAGATATCGCAGTGGGGGCATTCTGCCACCGCGCCGCATTCGGGACAGCGGATGCTGGTCGAAAAGCCGCGCCGGTTCATCAGCAGAATTACCTGTTCGTTTTGCTCCAGTCTTTTTTCGATAGCCGAATGCAGTTTCCGGCTGAAAATCGATCCCTCTTTACCCACCCCCCACTGCACAACCCACACGCCCGGCATTTCGATTTCCTTGTAGCGCTGGTTAATCTCGAGCAGGCGGTACTTGCCGTTAAGCGCATTATAGTAGCTTGAGACGTCCGGCGTCGCCGAGCCGAGAACCGCTGCGGCGCCGTTGAGCTTCGCGCGGTAAATCGCTATGTCCCTGGCATTGTAGCGTGGATTCGGATCGATCTGCTTGTAGCTGTCGTCATGTTCTTCGTCCACGACGATCAGCCCAATATTGGCGAGAGGCGTAAAGATCACGGACCTGGGACCTATAACGACGCGCGCGCCGCCTGATTTAATTCTGTACCAGATATCGCGCCTTTCCGCAGGAGTCATCCGGCTGTGAGTCAAGACCACCCGGTCGCCGAATCTCTGATGGAATCTGCCGGTCAACTGTGGCGTCAGCGAAATCTCCGGCGCCATTATTATCGCGTTTTTGCCTTTCTGAAGCGCATAATCGACCGCTTCGAGATAGACGATGGTTTTCCCGCTGCCGGTTACGCCGTGCAATAGAAAAATATCGCCGCTCTCGGCGTCGACTGCCGATTTTATTTGAGAAAAGGTTTCGGTTTGCGATTCGGATAATTCAATATTAGAAAACTCAGAGGTTGTAAATCCGGATTGAAGGCTGCTCTTCGTATCCAAGGGTATTAATTCGCGATCGACCCACCCTTTCTTAACCAGGCTTTTCATACTCGACCTTAAAGCTGAGTCGATTTTGCGCACTTCAGCGCCGGTTAATTTGCCGTTATTATTGGAAAAAAGCTCTACCAGTTCGGACATTCGTCCGGCGTTCGCGGGCAAGTTATCTATGGCTTGTTCATAATCGATTTCACCGCTCCACGTCCACAAATCATCGGTTCGGGTGAGTTTTCGGCTGGCGGGCTTTTCGACGCTGTCGATCCAATCGTTGCGCTTGAACTCCATCAAGAGTTCTTTCCCATCTGAAAATCGGCTGCCGATCTGGCGATTGGAATAAACGCCTCCATTCAGCAATCGCCACAGCTTTCCCCGGTTGGTATTAAGTTCGCCAACTTCGGGATATTTAGCGCCCTTGCCGGACAGCGTATAATAAGCGATATTTTTAGGCTTCAGATTCGCAGGAACTGCCGCCGCCAACGCCTCGCCCCACTCGCAGAGGTAATAATCGGCAATCCACCTGGTCAGTTTTAACAATTCCCCGGTGATAACCGGCTCCTCATC
>CAZWOY010000599.1:0-2007 GCA_964635255.1 uncultured bacterium | reverse complement strand
AAGACACTGTTTATTGTAATATGGCATAGTGTGTACTTAAAAGTGCCTTGCGAGAGCTTTGTCCTTCGCTAATAATTTTTCGATTTTTCCCCTGAAAAGTCTGTAGATTCTTAAGTTTTTTTAAAAAGACCCACCTGGACTTTTAACAGAATACTGCATTTTGAGCGATTTTCTTGCTCCGATCAAGAGGGACGTTTATATTAGTTCAGAAAAACAAATTACCTATTACTTCGCCGACCCATACGCTTCAGCCGGAGACGCCTATTGAAAATATCGAGGCGTTTGTGGAGGCGTGCCGGGAATAAACGTGTTTTGAATTGCGCCAACTTCCCGGCATTATACATTTTGTGAATATATTCATTCACCAGCGGCTTTCACCATTTTCCACGGAGGCTTCCTATGATTCAAAGATTGCTCATGCTCTCGATGTTATGTAGCGCGGCGATTATCGTAGTCTGTACATCCGATCCCGCGGGACCGGAAAATGGAGACGGCCAGGCTACATGTCCAGTGATCAAAGAAGTTTCATCTTCGATTAATGAGAGCGTAACCTGGCATTCCGATACCGTGTACCTTATTACCGACAATGATTTCTGGGTTGGCGACAGCGCCACCCTCACCATTCTTCCGGGAACAATCATAAAGATCAAAGAAAACTATAAAATCCGGGTGAGCGGAAACGACGCTGCGCTTATAGCCGAAGGGACCGCCGACAGCATGATCGTTTTCACATCGATCAATGACGACGCCCATGGGTGCGCGACGCAATCAGACGCCGCGCCGGACAGCGGCGATTGGAGGTATCTTGAAATCGACCGTGCAGGCGCACAAAGCCGTTTTTCGTTCTGCAAATTCCTCTATGGCGGCCGGGGAAACAGTTCCACGCAAGGGGTGTTGAACACGGGTGACAGCGCAGCGCATGTAAGCAATTGCGTATTTGCGCATAACGCCGGTTTGGCGCTCAATGCCGCAAGAACATTAAAGGACGCTACAATTAAAAACAATGTGTTTTATAACAACGGAAGTCCTTTGCAAATCAGCGCCGGCATTTCGCTTCGGGATGAAGACGGTAACCGGTTCGACACGATCATTGACGGGCAATCGGTCAGCAACCGGCGGAATGCAATTTTTGTTAACTCATACGCGGGCTCCGGCGATCCGCTTTCAAACTGGCCTGAACATAATAATGTTCTTTGGGGGGTCACGGCGGTTCCTTATGTGATGCAGCATGACATAAGCATAGATGAGGGCAATGTTTTGCAGGTGATGGACAACGTCGTGGTAAAGGTGAAGAGCAGCCTTAGAATAAGCTTTTATTACACCACCGACAATTTGTATGTCTCCAAATCAGCGATTTTTACCTCGTATAATGACGATAGCCGGGGCGGCGATACCAATGCTGATGGCGATGCGACGGAGGCGGCGCAAGGCGATTGGGACGGCATCAAAGGCAGCGGTACTGCAGCCGATCCAACCAATACCCCGTGGGTCATTAACAACGTTATTTATTATGATACCGATCACGGCGCGTCGGCGCAGGAATATGATTTCCCTATTCCAAAGCTGTGATCAAACGTGCGAGGGGGAAGCGGTCGCATACCCCCCCCGCAATTTCCCCGACTTCAATTCCAGATTTCAGTTGACTTTAAGCTTATCGGCTCCGCTGCTCTGATTTGACAATAGCGATATTGCGTTCCAGATACGGATTGACAAGATTTTCAGCTTCCAGCAACGCTTTTTGAAGGCCTTTAAGCGAAATTAGCTCGAGACTCGCAAAACATGCGTTAGCATGCTGCTCGCCGGCGCCGATGGCTGCAACCGCCATGCCCGCACGGCGCATTCCCTCGATTCTAAACTTTCCTCCTTCTCTTCTGTCTTTAGGGGGGCGCTCTAATGCATTTTCATCTACCTCATTATGGTTTTAACATCGATTTTCGCGGAGCCGTATTTCAAAAGCCCGAATATACAATAATTCGGTTCACACCCCTGAAAACATTGACCCCATTG
>CAZWOY010000598.1:0-2013 GCA_964635255.1 uncultured bacterium | reverse complement strand
GTGGCTGCAGAAGGGGCATTTCATTTAGCGAGCGAAGAGCTTGCAGACGGGGGCGTCTGCAAGCTCTCCCCTGTTCAACTTATGCGGGGATTTTGTACAGCGGGAATTGTACTGCCATTTCTTTAATTTCCCGGCGCACCTTTTTCTGTATTTCTTCGTTTTCGATATCGCTCAATATCCGGGAAATCATTTTACCGATCACTCTCATTTCATCCTCCCGCATTCCCCGAGTCGTCAGCGCCGGCGTTCCGATGCGTATTCCCGAGGTTGTAAACGGCGTTTGCGGATCGTTCGGCACCATGTTCTTGTTGACGGTCACGCCCGCTTCTTCCAGCGCTTTCTCGGCAGCCTTGCCGGTTAAGCCGCGCTTGATGAAATCGACCAGCATCAGGTGATTGTCGGTGCCGCCCGTCACCAAATCGAAACCTTCGCTTAGCAGCGTCTCCGCCAAAGTTGCGGCGTTGTTGACGACTTGCTGGATGTAAGCTTTGAATCCCGGTTTCCGGGCTTCATGGAACGCTACGGCTTTCGCTGCGATTACATGCTCCAGCGGACCGCCCTGACCGCCGGGGAATACCCAGGCGTCGATCGCTTGTGGCAAAGTCTTCGGCTTGGGCATATTGGGAAGCTTGAATTCACCCCCTTCGACGTTCGTCAGAATCAAGCCGCCGCGAGGACCGCGCAGCGTCTTGTGGGTCGTCGAGGTTACGATATCGGCGTAGTCCATTGGGCTGGGATGCAGTCCCGTCGCCACTAATCCGGCAATATGCGCGATGTCGGCAACGTGATAGCATCCGGCTTCGTCACAGATGTCTTTAACCTTATCGAACTCGATGATGCGGGGATAGGCTGAGGCTCCGGTTACGATAAATTTCGGCTTATGTTCCAAAGCCAGTTTTGCCATCGCCTCGTAATCGATTCTGCCGGTTTTCGGTGAGATCCCGTAAGAAATCACCTTGAACAAGCGTCCTGAAAAATTTACGCCGGAACCGTGGGTCAAGTGCCCGCCGTGGTTCAAATCAAGTCCCATAATCGTATCGCCGGGATTGGCAAGCGTCAAATACGCCGCCATGTTCGCCTGGCTCCCCGAATGAGGCTGGACGTTCGAGTATTTGGCGTTGAACAGTTTTTTCGATCTGAACCGCGCCTTGCCCTCGGATATATCGACATTATCGCAGCCGCCATAGTATCTCGCCCGGGGATAGCCTTCGGCGTATTTGTTGGTTAAAACCGATCCCATCGCCTCCAATACCGCGGGGCTGGTAAAGTTTTCCGAAGCGATCATCTCTAAGGTCTCAACCTGGCGTCTCGTCTCGTTTTGAATAACTTCGAAAATATCGGGATCGGTTTGTTTCAGATGCTCGAAATGCATCTCAGCGCCAATTCCATCCCAGGTGATTTTGGAATCGTCGTTTTGTTTTTTATGTTTTTCTGCCATCGATAAGCTCCTTAAAATTATCCGTCCATCAATCCACGCCGGCTCTCTTCGATTTTCGAAATCCGGCGCGTATGCCTCCCCCCTTCAAACGCAGCATTCAGCCACCTGTCTAATATTTCATCGGCTAATTGCGTGCCGATCAATCGCGCGCCCATCGCTAAAACGTTAGCGTTGTTATGGCGGCGGCTGAATTCTGCCTGAACTCCAGTCATGCAAAGCGCAGCAAATACGCCCGGAATTTTATTAGCGACTATGGACATGCCTATTCCAGTCCCGCACATAATTACGCCGAAATCGCAGTTCCCCTTCGCCACAGCTTCGGCAGCGGGTTTGCCATAATCTGGATAGTCGCAGGGCAATTCCGAATCAGCGCCGTAGTCAACCACTTCATGCCCATATTCATGAAGGCGTTGTTTGATGTGTTCTTTTAGCATGTATCCTGCATGATCTGCAGCAAGTGCAAAACGCATCCTGTTCTCCAGTTTAAACCTGAGTTATCACTTACGTCATACTACTAAGCGCATAAAATAGTTGTTTTCTCGAAGAATCCACAGCATTGCGAAATCTAAGCTATT
>CAZWOY010000597.1:0-2013 GCA_964635255.1 uncultured bacterium | reverse complement strand
GTATTGACAGGCACTCTCTTTGTATTGACAGGCGCTCTCTTTGTATTGACAGGCGTTCTCTTTGTTTTTTCTGGTGTATGTTGCGCTGGAATGACTGCGAACGGAACATCATTTTCTCAGTAATTGCTCATGTAGCGAGCTTCACCACGGAACATGAAAATAGCTGGTTTAACAACATTGAGTGCGCGCTTCAGCGCGCATGAGGCGCCCGGTACGCGCTGAAGCGCGCACTCAATGCGATAATTCTGGGCGTCAGGCGTCCCGTGCCTGCTATTATTTGGTCGAATATTTGCAGAAGCGATGGGGTGTGGACGTTTTCCGAGTCTGCATCGCGCCGGGGGAATCTCGGCGGGAGATTTCCGTCAGTATGTTTTTGCTCACGAAACGTAACAACATAAAAGTAGTAAATTATGCTGTTTCAACCCGAACCGATGTCTAAAGATACATATATGCAGTCAGCATACGAAGAGGTGGAAGAAATCCATGCGATAATCGATGTTATAATGACTAATGGCGAGAAGGTTGAAGATTGGAAAAGAGAGGAATATTTAAACAAACTTAATAATCTTCAGCAAATCTTAGCCGACGCCATTGAGAACTTGAAGAACTTCGAGATTTCGGAATCCATTAGCCAGGAGGAGTCGAAGAACGATTTGGAGAACACGATTTGTAAATTTTGGAGGACCTTAGACAGCAAGTATTTTTTTGCAGATAATTACTCCGGAATTTGAACCGGACTTTAAAAACTAAGGAGAGTCGATGAAAATAAAAACGCTGACAATGAATCCTGGAATCGATATCGACACGCAGGTTGATAAGGTTGTCGTTGAAAAGAAACTAAGATGCGAAAAACCTCGCCATCATCCCGCCGGCGGCGGCGTGAACGTAGCGCGCGCGCTAACTAAGTTAGGCGGAGATACGGAAGCGTATTTCCCATTGGGAGGCTATATCGGTGAAATGCTGAGCGCACTGCTCGAAAAAGAGGGCGTCGTTCAAAAACCGATTAAAATCAAGGGATTCAGCCGTTCAAACGTCAATGTCGTCGAAAAATCCAGCGATAGCCAATATCGGTTTGTTATGCCCGGTCCTGAACTAAGCAAGGATGAATGGGAAGAATGCATAAGATCAGTGACTGAGAACAGCGATAACGCCAAGTATTTAATCGCGAGCGGCAGCCTGCCGCAAGGCGTGCCGAATGATTTTTACGCCCGGTTGATAGAAGAAGCGAAATCCAAAAACATAAAAGTGATTATAGATACCGCAGGCGAAGAGCTAAAAAACGCTATTGAAGCGGAACCGTTTATTGTAAAGCCAAATATTCGCGAGATGAAGAGCATCCTCGACACGAATTTCGAAAACGAAACCGATCTGATCGATAAAACTCTCGATTTCCTGAAGAGCAAGAAGATTAATTCCATTATCATTTCTTTAGGAGCGGGCGGAGCTTTATTGATAAATCCGTTCGACAGCTATCATGTCCGCAGTCCAACGGTATCCATAAACAGCAAAATCGGCGCAGGCGACAGCATGGTTGCCGGAATGGTTTTAAAATTGTCGGAAGGCTGGTCGCTGTTGGAAGCGGTGAAATACGGAGTTGCATCCGGAGCTTCGGCGGTCCGGACGCCGGGAACGGAATTGTGTGAATTAGAGGCGGTTGAAAAGCTTTACGATATCATTGAAAGAGACAAAAACCTCGTACATTCCACAACTTGATGAACATTGCGTTAAAAGCCGGCTAGTTTTAGCGTTCCAGCATAGCAGCCTGCTCAAGAATAGAATGCGAGAGCTTGCAGACGTCCTCGTCCGGATGTATAAGCTTGCGTCGTTACTACTATGTGCATAAAATAGTCGCCATCTCACGGAATCCGCTTGATGAGGAATACTATGCAATATCAAGATGTTAGCAGATTGCTTAGTCTGCTAAAGGCAGACTCGCAATGACACTTTTTCATGCGCGTAGTATTAATAAGCGCATAAAATAGTTTTATCTTTTGGGAGATCAGTTGTTTTGCT
>CAZWOY010000596.1:0-2029 GCA_964635255.1 uncultured bacterium | reverse complement strand
ACACCGATGCAGAACGATTAAAATATTTTGCAAAAAGAGTTTTGCAAAAACCTCTATATATTAAAATTAGTACATAATATGAGTAAATAATATGAAGCCCGGAGAAATTCCCGGGCTTCAAGTCAAAAACGCCTATATCAAAATATAAGTCAACCCCAGCGACAACGTCTCCTTAAGCCGGCCCGCTTTGTCGATTTCTTTATCGTACAGCAGGTTTATGTCGAGCTTAACCATGACGTACTTCATGATCGACGCTGAGAAAGTATTCTCCCAGGTTATGTCGATTTCCTGCCAGTAGTCGCCTTTGGGCATGCTTTGGAATTCGTCCTCGTAGGAGGAATAAACGGCTTTGAATAATGTCAGCTTGCCTTTATAAACGACATTCGATTTCGGTATCGGCAGCAGCGCGTCGGTTACCCACTCGAAACCGCCTTCCCGGAAATATTCGGTTCTGCGGTCTATGCCGTTCGGCTGCAGGACTTCCCGATCGACTCCCTGTTTGAACGCAAATCCCAATCGCGTGGTCAAATCCCGGTTTTCATCGTCGAGGAACGCCTTAATGATACCGGCGCTTTCTTGATAAACAACCGGATCGAAAAAACCGCTGTTTTCATTCGAGCCGTCGTCGAATTGCGACTTCAATCCGAGTGAAGCATAAGGATCGACGTACCAGTTGATCGGAAAACGGAATATCGTTTCAAAATCGATTAAGTCGGCAGATTTCTGAGGCGCCGACCAATCTTTGGTTTCAACATTTTGGCTCGCCGTCTGTCCATATTCGAGCTTCAGAATGCTGCGCGATTTAAGCCATGGATAAATTTCCTTTTTTGCCTGCGTGTTCGAATTAAACGTCCAGGATATCGAGCCGGCTTCTTCGCCCTCCCAATTATCGCTGTAGGCATTCTGCGTCAACGTCAGACTCGCATCGGAAGATATAACCCAGGAATCCGCCCAGGCGAACGAGCCAAATGCAATCAGTGCAAAGAAAACTAAAGTAACTTTAAATGTTTTCAATAGCTGCCTCTTTATCGGTTTTTTGTGAATATTTTTACAAAGATACGAAGTAAGAAAATGATTGTTTATTAGAATATTGCTAAATTGCTAAATTGTTAAATTGTTGTTCGTTCTTTTCGCTTTTATATAAGCGGGTCTTTTAACTCGTTCCCACGCTCCAGCGTGGGAATGCATATCAACCTTATGTAGTTAAGTATGCGTTCCCACGCTCCAGCGTGGGAACGAGTTATTCCGTCAGGCGAAGACGCCTGACAGGCGCTCGCATTTAACAATTTAACAATTTAACAATTTAACAATTATTCCCGCCTTGCTTTTGGCTTGAGTTTTGCTTTTATTAAAGTTTTGTTTCTTTTCGAAGAGAGAGGCTGTACTGGACGATCTTTGGAGGAGTGTGTTAAATTGATGTGGAAACCGACTACAACAAGAGTTCCAACGGTTCCATAAAAGCTTTTGCAACGTTTTTGCCGTTTTCATAGGTTATTTCTTGGGAAAAATTTCACTATGGTTGAGCCAATTGACACACTGAAAGATTCACAGACGTCGTTAACGAGGGATTTATGCCGGTAAATTTATCAGATAAGACAATCGATCTTGAGTTCATCCGCAAGATCAAGGAAATCAGCGGAGAGGACATTTACAAGTGCATGCAATGCGGAACCTGCGCCGGAGCATGCCCGATGCGGGAACTCATGGACCTTAGCCCGACGCGCATCATTCACGCTATCCATCTTGGGCAGAATGAAAAAGTCAAGGACTTGAACACGGTCTGGATGTGCGCTTCCTGCCACGAGTGCGAAGCCCGCTGCCCAAGGGGACTCGATATACCGAAAGTCATGGAAGCGATCAGGCTGCTGACGCTGCGCGAGAACGAAGACTATGTAAAATTGAACGAAATCGAGAAGGAAAGGCTTGAAGAACTGCCTCCGATTGCTATGGTGGCTTCATTTAGAAAACATACCGCTTGATTGCCGGGAACGTTTCGATGGAGAATTATTCCTATTAGTAGGGCAGGCGT
>CAZWOY010000595.1:0-2031 GCA_964635255.1 uncultured bacterium | reverse complement strand
CTCGTTCCCACGCTCCTGCGTGGGAATGCATATCGACCTCATATTGTTAAGTATGGATTACCACGCTGGAGCGTGGGAACGAGTTGAAGATTTGCCCCCTCATTTGTTTTTCCTCAAAAAATCAATTACCGCGCCGCAAATGTATTCTGCCATTTCCTGTCGAAATCTCTTATCAAGCAATCTTTTTTCATCCTTACCGTTCGTAATAAATCCAAGCTCGAACAGAACAGCCGGCATCGATGCGCCATGAAGCACGTAAAATCCGGCTTGATCGACGCCTCTGTTTTTTAAACCGCTTTTTACGCTGACCTGATCCTGAACCACTGCCGCTAAATCCTGCGATTCACGGATAAAATTCGCCTGCGCCATCGACAATAAAATGAAATTCTCCTCCGTAAGATCGCGATATTGTTCTTGCGATTCCTCATATTTGATCACGGAATTCTCGAGCATCGCTACACGCATTGCGTCCTCATTCTTCGCAGGCGAGAGAAAATAAGTTTCTATGCCGCGAGCCCGGCTGTCCGGGCAGGCGTTGCAATGCAGGCTTAAGAATAGTTTTCCGCCGGTGTTGTTTGCGATTTGAGTTCTTTGCGACAGAGGTATGAAAACATCCTTGTCTCTGGTCATTACGGTATGAATTCCTTCATTCTCCAATTCCCTGCGCAGTTTCAAGCCGATATCAAGCACGATGTTTTTCTCGTAATATCCGGACGCTCCGATTGCGCCCGGATCTTTGCCTCCATGTCCGGGATCGATGACCACAATATCGAACGCCCACTTGTCCTTTTCATCCTTGAGCCGGCTGTTGATTCGCTCGTCGAAGATTTCGGCGTTCTCGGAAGCGAATGATACGATATACAGGGGAGGATCCGAAGAGATTTCAAACCCATGAAATTCTATGCCATTGACCGGTCTGATTTTAATCACGGCGTCTTCGCCATCGACTAAAGCCTGGATTGATTCAATCCCCTTTTGCGGTTCACTGATATTAAACGCCTCGGTATCGACACTCCCGCCCTTAAAGCTCAGCATGACGCCATTATTTTCCCACTCCTGCGTCTCGCATTTCAGATTTTCATTGGCGGTAATTACGACGCGGGTTAAATTCGATTGAAGGTTAATCCGGATTCCCAGTATATTGTGACTCGGTTGAGAGGCTAAAATGGTCTTCATGCTCGGATCATAATACAGTTCGCCGGGATAGTAATTTGAAAAGAGCTCAATAAAGGGTTCGACCGGAGCGTAAAAACCAGCGGGGTTGGAACTGAGCGGCAACGGAATCTGCTTAAGCTGCCCGTTTACAATTACATACGGCAATCCAATTGTAAATATCAGGTATCCCTTGGGTAAATCGAATCGGACTCGCTCGTTATGTTCGCTGATTTGGAATGGTACGTTAAGGTTTTCCGCCACATCGACTATATCGATAGCGACGCCGTATTCAGCGTCGATCATTTCTATCGATCCCGAATACCCCGGATTATCCATCCAGTTGAGATCGATAGTTCCGCCGACGGCTGCGGCGTTTAAAAATATAGTCAGAAAAAGCGCCCACTCGAACAAAACGCGGCGGCGACTTACCCTATCACCATTAAAGTCGGCTGTAAATCCTCCCAATGTTCCCAATTGTGAATAGCGTTAATCTTGAACCAGTTCATATATTAATTTAGCGATTTGATAAACAGATCTAAACTTTTCAGGAACCCGAATTTGTTATTTCTAAATAAATTCATTTGAAAAAAGCAAACTTCGAAGATGGCGCTCATCCGGAGGCAATCCCGCGCAACAGATTGTCCGCGAATGCAACAGATTGTCCGCGAATGCAACAGATTGTCCGCAAATAGAGTCCGAGAGCTTGCAGACGCCCTCGTCTGCAAGCTCTCGGAAGTGTATTTTCAGATAATCTGACAGGCGGAAATCCCCTGACGTCTTGATAGTGCGGAAGATTTCCGCTTCACCGGCGTTAATATTACTATGTGCATTAAATAGTGTACGCACTCCTTGAGGCGCATAAACCGGAACTCGTTC
>CAZWOY010000594.1:0-2049 GCA_964635255.1 uncultured bacterium | reverse complement strand
GGTAGTTGGGGCGGACGTCCTCGATGGATTCGACGTTTAGGTTGAAATCGACCTCAGTGCCGCGACGGAGGGTAAGAAGCAGGCTGTCGGGGGTGAATTCTCTTACTACAAAAGTCTGGACGTCCACGCGCCAAGTTATGGAAACGTTGAATTCTTCGTCCGATACTTCGCATCTAACCTGTTGTGAGCCTAAGGAGTCAAAAACGGTTGTTGCCGAGTTATCTGTTGAAAGTGTGTCTCTTGAGAGCGAATCTTCGGGGTTGTAGGTCCAGAGGTAAGTGAGTTCATCGTTTTGCTGATCTTCTACCTCTACCCGGAAATCGATTTCGTCATTTAGTAAAGTAGAAAAGACCGTGTCCTCAGGCGACCATGCGATGAACTGCGGTTCGGGAATCTCTGGAAAAAGTTTCATTATCAATCCATCCTCGCCATGTCCATCTTCTGTGCTTTGGCATACCCCAGCAGCTATAATTGAACCGTCATGACCTTCGATAACAGAATAGAGACTATTTAAGCCAACAGCGAATTCATTCAAGCCGGGTAGATCAAAATGCTGTCGCCATAATTCATTGCCGTCTGCATCGGTCTTTATAATTTGGGGTCTTCGATCATTATAGTCATCTAAACTTGATGAATATCCAATAACTGCATAGTTATTCATGCCTATTCTATCCATACCATAACAACTATATTTTCTACCAAGTCCGTCGAATGGGCGCGACCAGATTAAATTTCCATTCTCATTTATTTTCATTAGGTGAAATAAGTAGTTGAAGTTTTCATTCTCTCTTATCGTGAGTTTTCCGCCTGCTGCAAATCCACCTCCAATGCAAGAAACTATAGAATAATTCCAACTACTATTAAAAAACTCATAATTTCTAATCCATAGTAGATTACCTTCAAAATCCGATTTAATATACCAAACATGATGGTCGTTATAGCCTGTTCCAATAATTCCATTTTCAGCTTCCCGAATTGAATATATTATTTGTCTTTCATCATCTTGAATTGCCAAATCCCATAATACATTTCCTTCTCCATCAATCATAACAACATATCCATCTCCAATGTCAAACTCGCCAGTTCTGCCAGCCAAAATAAATTCACCGCTTTTAAGTTCAATGACGGCTGTACAAGCCCCTGTCCCATATTGTCTACGCCATATAGTCATACCTTCGCCATTAATAAGAAGAGCTTCAAATCTTCTGTCATTTCCTTGACCATTTGTATGTCCCCCTACTAAGTAATCTCCATTGTCTGTTTCAATAATGGAGTACAAACACATTCCTCCTTCATAAGTTCTTGACCAAATGGAATTGCCGCGATTGCTTATTTTCATCGCCCAATAATGGCGCATTGATTCTCCACATACGATGTAGCAATTATCACTGGTTGCAAAAATATCTCTAAAATATTCACGATTACCTGCGCCGGCATCATAATTGTACATCCATTCTATTTCAGGTTGCGAATATAAAATCGAAGAAACTAAACTAAATAGTATTAAGAATATCCACATATTTATTTTGCCTCCTTAAAGTTAAATGTTCATCAGAATAGGAAATTAAATCGATACCCAACTTAATGGTAAATTTCACCAAATCTGATGAACATTAATTTACTTAATCTGCTAATCAACAGTTTTACTCCGCTGGTTCTGCTGTTGTTTCCGCTTCAATACCATTCCAAATATCTCCTCCTCGCAGATCTGGATCTGGCTCCGGATCCCAAAGAATATCCACTCCTTCATCCCAAGTAATGCCAAAATTTTCGCAACTCGATGAAGGATCTTCAAACGTAACGGAGTAAAGAGTATGTCCTTGATCCTGGCAAATCACAGGTAAACTTGTAACCGGATCCCAATTAGAATCATAAAGAGTGCAAGTCGGACTTACATCATAGTCATCGACTTCTTCCCAAGTTACTGTAAACACAACAGTTATGTCAGTTGCAATTGCAGCATTGGCAAACACAAGAACAAACAGCGCCAATCCAATGAAGAATTTCTTCATTGTTTCCTCCTAAAAATAAGTGAATTAATGAACAATC
>CAZWOY010000593.1:0-2055 GCA_964635255.1 uncultured bacterium | reverse complement strand
TTAGTTATGTCATGAAAATTGGGCAAAATCGCGAAATTTGTGTCAAACGCCCGTTCCAACCTATATAGTTCGCAAAATTATTTCAGCCATTAATATCAGGCGGAAAAATGAGTTTTAATCTTTTGGATGAAGAGTGGATTCCTGTTTTGTATCAAGCAAACGCTGGAGTTATTATACAATATGCAATTAAAATAAGGACAGGATAAATGTTATTCGGTTTTTCGATGTCCGGATTGCAGAACTTTATTTTCGACGTCGTTGATCCAAACACGAAAAAGGATCGCTATGCCGCGCGCCGCCTGAGAATTCGCTCCGCTATGCTCAATTTGGTTCCGGCGACTGTGGCGACGTCTATCAAAGAACATGATCCGAACATGGAAATTATCTATCTGGGCGGAGGCAAATTGATAGCGACCGCCTCTAAAAATGCTTGCGACGCCCTGGAAAAGGAGCTCCAAGAGCTTCATAAGTGGCTTGTCGAAAGATCAAGCGGTAAAATCGGAACCTGTTGGACCGCTGTCGAAGGAGAAATCGGATCCGCCCCTGAAATTCAAAAATTACTCGCATCTCTGGCAAAAACCAAATGGCGCGCCGGAAGAGCGGGCGATTGGTTCATCGGGTCCGGAATTAATAAAAGCGATAATTCCGGCGGACTTGGCGGTCTCGAATGGGAAAAACACCAAGGCGCTCAGTTAGCTAAAGACGAAAACTTCATCGGTTTTGGAAAAACCAACGAAAAATCCGAAAATATATGGAGAATCGGGAAGTACTCCTTTGAACTAACAACAGAAAAACCTGATATCGGATTAGCTGGTAAATCGGTTGCTCAACTGCAGGTCGCAATCCCTCTCCATGCGCCTCATACTGAGGAAAAACCGCCCAAAGTCGTCACGCTTCATAATTTAGCCGAAGAGGGCGAAGGCGCTTCTTACTTGGCGTTATTGAAATTGGATGGCGATAAAATCGGCGAGTTGTTAGGAAATAGTCTTACCGATCAATCCGGCGATAAATATCGCGCAATAAGCGCTAAACTGAACGACTTCTTCGGCGTTCAAATCCCGAAACTATTGGAGCAAAAATTCAGCCGCATCTATCTGGTCTATTCCGGCGGCGATGATCTGGTTGCGACCGGCCATTTTGATACTGTTTTGCGAGCCGCGCTGAAAATCAAAGAGGAATTTTCAAAAATCGGCTTCAAAAATACTGTTTCCGCCGGCGTCAGTTTTTATACCAGAGACGCTCCGATTCTTAAGGCGGCGGAATCTGCGGATGATTTCCTTAAAGATGCCAAACAAGAGCGCAATTGTATCAATATCGCCGGCTGTAGCATTTCATGGGAAGACTTCAAACTTGCCTTGAATGAAATCGACGAAATCGTTGCGGCGGTGCAAAGCGGAAATATCAACCGCGGCGCTCTGCAATTGCTGCGGCAGTTGGGCGATCCATGGCTGAAAGACGCCCCGGATGAAATCAAAGCCCTCCGCTGGCGTTCCATACCCTATTTAAACTATGCACGAAACCGACGGAACTGGAACGAAGAGAAATGGGGCGGAAATCTAAAGCAATTGTTTAATGAACTGTGCACATCGGAAAACTACCTAAAAGATAAACTGGAATCCGTTTGGCAAAGAGCCTCTCTGATTGGAACGATTGCCGGATGGTTGACAAAAATAGGAGAAACGAGCGATGAGTAAAAGCTTTCAAAAATCCCAACAACAAAAAGGAGATTGGAGGAAACGGGATGATCGACCAGAAGTAAATTATAAATCGATGACCGAATACTACGATAATGATCTGCTCAAACGCGAAGTGTTCATCGATTGGCCCAAAAAAATCGCAAGAGCATCGGACGACTCGCGAACAAGTCTGCGGAGGATATACGACTATGTTGCATCCCTGCATTTTCGATTGCAAATGGGCGAAGACCCAAAAGCGATTTTACAGCCGGGTATGGGAATGTTATATCGCTTTGCAGAATACCAAAAGGTTCGCAAAATTATCAAATTCGAAACCTGTAAGTTTATCCAAGTCAATTGCGATAAAGTTCGAAGCGAT
>CAZWOY010000592.1:0-2062 GCA_964635255.1 uncultured bacterium | reverse complement strand
AAATCCAGCGAGTCGGCGTCATTGTCCAAATCGTTCCGCCGGCCGTTGCGGTCGTAGTGAGTCCAGCGGTAGTTGGGGTCGATCTCTTCGATGGATTCGACGTTGAGGTTGAAATCGACCTCTGTTCCGCGGCGGAGGGTAAGAAACAGGCTGTCGGGCGTGAATTCCCTTACTACAAAGGTTTTTACTTCCACATGCCAAGTGATCGCGGTATTGAATTCTTCATCGCTGACAGTGCAGCGAACCCGCTGTGCGCCAAGCGAATCGAATTGCACTGTAACCGTCGTATCATCGGCGATTTCCTCGCCGTTGTAGCTCCAAAGGTAAGAGAGCATATCGCCCTGCTGATCTTCGGCGAACGCGGAAAACTCGATTTCCCGATCTAATAAAATCGACATAATTGTATCTTGAGGCGTCCAGCGCAGGAATTGAGGTTCCATCATCTCCGGGGCAAGTTTCATAATCAGAGCGTCTTCTCCATTTTCTGTAGATTGAACATATCCAGACGCAATTATCGATCCATCGTGACTTTCTATTATACTCGTCAATCCATTCTGCCCAGTTGTAAAACGCTCCATTTCGTGTAAATTGTACAATTTACGCCATAATTCCCTGCCTTCAGGATCAGTTTTTATAACAAAAGGTCTTTGATCCTGTTGATTTCCTCTTTCTACATGGCACACGCCAACAAGAACGTAAAAATCGTTTCCAACGCGATTCATATTCTCGCAAAAATCGGCATGACATTCATTTTCGTAATGACGCGACCAAACGACATTGCCATCATCATTGATTTTAATAAGATGGTACACTGGTTGATCATTATTATCGATATTGTCAACCCAGCCAGCGGCGGCGAATCCGCCCGCCATTGAAGATACAATTGCCTTGTTTCTACTGTCATCGCCAAATTCGGGATTTCTTTCCCAGAGCAAATTTCCTTCAAAATCAGATTTTACAAACCAGCTTTGTCGATTATTAACGCCGGCGCCAATTATCCCGCCTTCGGTTTCACGAATGGCGTAAATAAATTGTTGATTAAAATCTTGAATCGCCAGATTCCATATTTCGTCGCCTTCGCCATCGATCATTTTTATGCAGCCGTCACGTTGATTGAACGTATTGCAGCCTCCAGCCAGAATATATTCACCGCTTTTAAGTTCTATCACCGCCGAACACGTTCCCAATCCGTAGTTTTCCTGCCAAATTAGATTTCCTTCGTTATCGACAAGTACCGCTTCAAATTGATAGTCATTTTGAGTAAAAACGCTTCCTCCGGCGAGAAAATTCCCCTCGTCGGTTTCAATGATCGACGTCAGAATGCATCTTCTCTGATCATTTTCGATTATAGTTGACCATATTTGTTCACCTTGGTCATTAATTTTTATGATCCAGTAACGGAAATTTGAAGCGCCACACGCGACATAAGAACCATCGCCGGTCGCATAGATATCATAAAAATACTCATAATCTGCGCACTCGGCGTCGTAGCTCCGTATCCAATCAGTTGGCGGTTGGGCGAAACCCAGGTTAAGAAAAAATACAGAACATATTAAAAGAATTATCGAATTTCGTCTCACGGTTGACTCCTTATGAAAATAACGGATGTTCATAAGAATGGAAAGGCGTAAATTAAATTCCACAAACAATACTTATGAACAGCCATTATTAATTAACGATTATCCGCCTTGAAAACTAGCCGTAGTTTCGGCATCGATCCCATCCCAAATATCACCTCCTAAAATTGGATATGGATCATCATCCCAATCGTAACCACCTGTAACCCAGATGATTTTAAATGAATCATAGTTTTCATCAGGATCTTCAAACGTGCCGGTGTACTCTGTCCAACTTGAATTCGCTGTTAATGTAAGCGGTAAAGGTTCAACCCCCTCACCACTCAAGATACATTGTGCACAGACGTCGTAAGGAAATGTTCCGTTTCCCCATCCTACCGTAAACGTAACGTCGATGTCCTGCGCCGACGCCGCATTAGCGAATACAAATGCAAACAGCGCCACAATAATGAAGAATTTCTTCATTGTTTCCTCCTAAAAATAAG
>CAZWOY010000591.1:0-2066 GCA_964635255.1 uncultured bacterium | reverse complement strand
AACACATGGATGATGAACACATGGATGATGAACACATGGATGATGAACACATGGACGACGACCAAATGGATGAAGAGGATATGGACGAGGAAGAAATGGAAAACGACACAAAGTAGGGGGGGAACAAAACGAATATTAAATTCTTCTTTTAAGCAGCGGACCTTGGGCAGTTTGCTGCCCAAGGCAATATTCTGAAAGATCGGCTTAGTGAAATCCATATATTTTTAACCTGCCCGGCAAGCTGGATAATGCACAATACGTCTTTTCGGTCGATATCGATATGTGGTTTTCCCTCACGAAGCATTTTTTTTTGACATGTGTCATATTACTACGCGCCTAAAATAGTTGCCATCTCCAGGAATCTGATGGAATACGGATATTAATCAATATCAAGCATTATCAAGATATTAGGAGATTGCTTAGTCTGCTAAAGGCAGACTCGCAATGACACTTTTTACTGCACTTAGTAATAAATAGTGTACACATTACCTACTCGTTCCCATGCTGGAGCGTGGGAACGAGTTAAATAGCTGATTCACTTTTGTGGTTGTTTGAATTTTTATAAAACGGTTTTAGAGCTCTTTCAAAAATTCCATTCGTATAAGCTATAGCCATCCCGTAATTTGTAATTGGGACGTTCGCTTTGCGGCATTGTTCTATGCGCCATAGCATCTGTTTGCGGTTGAATGTGCAGGCGCCGCAGTGGACAACTAATTTGAACTGTTTCAGTTTTTCCGGATCTTCGAAATAATCGTGTCCCTGAGCCTGGTGGAAATGCAATTCGCCGCCGGCGTGTTTTTGGAGCAATCTGGGAATTTTTACCGTGCCGATGTCGTCTTCGATGGGATGGTGCGTGCAGGCTTCAGCGATTAAAACCTGGTCTCCCGGTTTCAACCGATCGATGACCTTTGCGCCTTCGACGAAAACCGCGAGGTCGCCTTTGAACCGGGAGAAAAGTATCGAAAACGACGTCAGAGGGATATCGGACGGCGTATCCCGATCGACCTCCTTGAAAGCCTGGGAATCGGTTACGACCAGCGCAGGCGGTTCTTTTAATCTAGCCAAGCCTTCGCGCAGCCGGTTTTCTTTCAAAACCAGGCAGTACGAATCATTGTCCAGCAGGTCGCGAATGGTTTGAACCTGGGGCATAATCAGTCTGCCGCGCGGAGCCTCTTTGTCGATGGGCGTAATCAGCACGACCAGACTCCCCGGCGGCGCCAGATCGCCCAATATTGTTCGCTGTTCAAAAAATTCCTTGGGAACGGTTTGGATGAGAGCGCGTCTTATTTCTTCGACGCCCGCCGATTCGACGGCAATGGTCTCGACAACCGCTATTTTCGTTTCCTTCAGGCGGTTAATCAATACGGGATCGGGCTTAACCAAATCGACTTTGTTGAAAGCCACGATAACCGGAATGTTGTTTTCTTTTAAACCCGCTAAAATATTCTCTTCAATTTCATCCCACTTCCCATCAGAGGCGGTGAGAATCGCCACATCTAACCGCTCGATTATCTTTCGAGCGCTGCCGGCTCGTTTGGCTCCCAATCGACCGACGTCATCCAGACCTGCAGTGTCATATAAAACCACCGGTCCTAAAGGAAGCAATTCCATAGACTTTTGCACCGGATCGGTGGTTGTGCCGGGCGTATCGGAGACTATCGACAGGCTTTGGCGCGTTATAGCGTTGAACAGGGATGATTTTCCGCTGTTTCGCCTGCCTAAGATTCCAATGTGCAGTCTTAAGCTTTTTGGCGTTTTTTGCATTTTAGTTTTGCCGCTAAGGTATTAAAGTTCTAAGTATTCGGGGAATCCGAATCTGCGTGAAATCCTGCGCGTCCTTGACGTCCGGTACGCGCTGAAGCGCGCACTCAAGGTTATTAAACCGGACATTCTCATGCTGCATGGTTTTTCTTTGGTGCAAGAGTGGCATGGATTTCAGCTTATAGATTGCCAGAAAGCACACACGAGAGCTTACAGACGCCCTCGTCTGCAAGAATTAGCGCTTGTCATTACGCGGGAACGGCTTGCAGACGCCCTCGTCTGCAAGAATTAGCGCTTGTCATTAC
>CAZWOY010000590.1:0-2071 GCA_964635255.1 uncultured bacterium | reverse complement strand
AGCTTTTGGTATGTAGTAGGAGCGTTGTGCTTGCAGACGTGGGCGTCTGCAAGCTTTTGGTATGTAGTAGGAGCGTTGTGCTTGCAGACGTGGGCGTCTGCAAGCTTTTGGTATGTAGTAGGAGCGTTGTGCTTGCAGACGTGGGCGTCTGCAAGCTCTTGTTTTGCAATAGGAACGGCATGCTTGCAGACGGGGGCGTCTGCAAGCTCTCAATATTATGAATCTGTCTAAATACATATCGCTTCTGAGAAGCAAACTGATAATGCTGTTGATGGTTATTGCTCTGGCGGCTCTGGTAGGAACATTTTTGCTGTTGAACGGGATATTGAACGAACATGCGCTGGATTATATCGGGCAGGATAAGGCTGCGTTCGAGTTTAAACGGAATTTGACATTCGTTCTGGGCATTTCGGCAATAGTGATTTTATTTTTAGTTATCGCTTCATTCGTTTTGCACAACCGTCATGTCCAGATTATCATCCGGCGGATCGAGAACGGCATAAATGAAATGCAGAAAGGCAATTTTAAGAAACGCATAGAAGTTGGTTCGTATTTCGACGATAACCATCAATTGGGCCGGCTGGCGATATCGTTGAATGAATTAGCCCAGAAGTACGACATAATGCAGTCGAGATTGAAAAGCCAATTCAGATCCGAACTGGAAAAAGCCGACCGATTGGCGTCGGTCGGCGAATTAGCGGCGTCGATGGCGCATGAGATAAAGAATCCCGTAGCGGGTATTTCCAATGCAATTCAGGTTATTAGCTCGGAACTGGATTTAAGCGATGAAAACCGACACGTTTTTGATGAGATATTAACACAGACGCAGCGGGTGAATCGAGCGATAAATAATTTATTGACCTACGCTCGCCCGTCGCCGCCTGAGTTAAAAAAAGGGAACATAAATTCGCTCATTCACAGTACAAATATATTGTTAGAAGGACAAATGCGCGAGGGAAACGTCAAGCTGGAACTAAATCTGGATCCTGATCTGCCCAATTTTTCTTTCGACTGCCAGCAGATTCAGCAGGTCTATGTAAATATCTCGTTGAACGCTATTCAGGCAATGCCGGAGGGCGGGAAGCTCGGAGTTGAAACACGCCATGAAAACGGCAGCGTTCAGATCAGCGTTTCCGATACGGGCGCAGGAATTCCCGATGATATTTTACCGGGAATTTTTATTCCCTTTTTTACGACCAAACACAAAGGCACAGGCTTAGGATTAGCTATCTGTCAAAGCATCGTCCAGAGTCATCTGGGTGAGATATTCGTTGAAACAACAGAAGATAAAGGATCGGTGTTTGAAATTAGACTACCTATAAACACCGGCTATCGATTGGAAAAATATGGCAATGATTAAAGCAAAAATCCTCGTAATAGACGATGAAAAACTTATTCGCTGGTCGCTCAGCAAAAACCTCGAGAAAAATGATTTTTCAGTGCTGACTGTCGAATCAGGCGAAGAAGGACTTGAAAAATTCGATGATTTTAGACCCGACGCTGTTATCCTTGACAACCGGCTTCCGGGCGCTAATGGCGTCGAAATATTGGCAGAAATAAAAAAGCGCGATCCGCGCGTCGTTGTTCTGTTTATGACGGCTTTCGGAACGATTGAAACTGCAGTGGAAGCCATGAAGCGCGGCGCTTACGATTATGTAAATAAACCGTTCGTTTATGAGGAAATCCAGCAGCTTTTAGAAAGAGCGCTGCACGTTCAGAATCTCGACAGCGAAGTTGCACAGCTTAAACAGACGGTTCAAAGACAGTTCGATACTGAGAACATTATTGCTGAGTCAAAACAGATGCGCGAGATTCTGATTATGGTGGATAAAATTGCGCGCAGCGAAGCGCCGATAGTTTTATTGACCGGTGAATCCGGCGTCGGGAAAGATTTGATCGCCAGATTAATTCATAAACGCAGTCCGCGCAGAAATAAGCCGTTTATTACGATCAACTGCGCGTCCCTGCCGGAAACTCTGCTCGAAAGCGAGTTGTTCGGTCATGAACGAGGGGCTTTTCCTTCATGTAGTCCACGAGCTGCTGGGCCTGCATCAGCGTCAGGTCGGCGATC
>CAZWOY010000589.1:0-2076 GCA_964635255.1 uncultured bacterium | reverse complement strand
GTCGAGAAGGCAGGCAGAGACGCCCGCCCTACTAAAGATTCTACTGTCGGTTCGATCTAAACTCCTTCAGTTTCTGTTGCAATTGTAAATACAATTCTTCAGAATAAAGCTCTCCAATTAAAGCTTTGTGAACTTTCTGACCGACGTCCCGCATTATCTGTCTTTGGCGTTCAGTTGAATTTACCTTTTCAACTCCCTCGCTCAGGATTTGCTCATAAGCCAGATGGTTTTCTTTGCGGGATCTTTCAGTTAGTATTTCCAAGTATTTAGTAAACAGATTCTTCAAAAGTTCTTGATGTTCTTCATCGAGCTTATTAAAGCTGCGCAGATCCATCAAAACGCCGCCGGTCGAATGCGTAAAAGGAATATCGGAAATGTATTTAACCTGCGTGAACCACTGCAGCGCCAAAGCCGCCAGCGGCGAACCGTATGCGGCGTCTATCAGTCCGGTTTGGAGCGAAAGCAATACATCAGTTACAGAAAGCGGAACGGGAGATTTGTCCAGCATATCGAAAAATGCTTTGGCTAAAGGATCGCCCTGCCACATCCAAACTTTGGAATCTTTCAAATCCTTCGGTTCCGCAACCGGTTGATTGCTGAGGAAATAGATCCAACCAACGTCAGCCCAGCCTAATAAGACAAAGCCTTTTTTATTGAACCTTCGATTAAAATCGTCAAGTAATTCGCGATCAATATAGTCGATTTCGTCGTCATCGTTAAACATATAGGGCAATTCGAGTATTCTGATTTCAGGCAGGATCTCGCCTAAACCGAAACCGGTAAAGCCTGCTGCATGGAGTTGACCAAGCTTGATTTTTCGAATAACGTCTTTTTCGTCTCCCATCGACATATTAGCGTAGAACTTTATTTCGACCTCTCCCCCGCTCTTCTCCTTTAGCTCTTCATTCAAGCTGCGCATCGCGTCCATCCAAGCCGAACCTTCCGGCGCTACGGTTGCAAGGCGTATTGTGGTTTTAGCGATAACGGGGCTAAAAAATGATGTCAGGAAAATCGAAAGTATAAATAAACTGAAAAGTAATCTTTGCGGGGTGGTATTTTTTTCCGCGTTCTTAAAATATTTCATCCGCCTTGTCCAATGCTTGTTTTGCTTTTACAATTGCGATCCGGTTCATAAGCTTTAACTCTTCAGGTTCGTTGTTCGCTCCCTCAATAATCTGGTTTAGCGTTTCGATGTACAATTCCCTGTCTAATTTCTGCACGGCGTAGGATTGCGCGTAAAACAACTTGCCAAATAAGAAATATTCTCCATCTTGCTCCAAAGCGTCTTTAAAAAAACTCCGCGCCTTTTCTATATCCCCACCGAACATTGGCGGCAGGCTTGCGTAATAGTTGCCTAAGAACCACCTGGGACCGGAATAGAAGTAGCCGGGATCTATTTTATACACCCACTCCATTAATAGTTTGGCTCGAGGAAACTCCGCCAGAGATTTGGGCGAAGAACGATCGAGGTTGATTTGGTTTCCCCATGCCATCGCCGTCCAGAAGGCAGCGTCGATATATTCCGGTTCTAATTCGTCGATTAAAGACTTAAATTCATTGAAAGTCAGATGCTTTGATGTGAAGCGATCGTCCGCGTCAGATAAAGCTCGCATGCCATAGGTTTTCGCGCGCTTATAAATGTCAATGGATTTCTTTTTTTCCGTTTCAGAAATAAACATCAGCGCATAGCCGGTATATCCCTGAGCCGCCATTGCCAATAAGCGGTAATTTTCCGGACTGCCCTGGATCATGCCTTCGAGTAGCTTCAGATTCGACTCCATTGCAGATTTTCCCATCTCAATGTTCGTCTCCGCCATTATTGCCTTCATAGTCCTATCCATCAAGGGTTCCGTCGCCCAGCGAGTGACTGCGGTACGGAGGGAGCAACCGGCGAGGAAAATCGAAAGGAAAAGGACAACAATAATTTGATTTACAGCCCTGAGACGCTGGCTGTTGCTGTGGATATGCGAACGCTGAGGTTGGCTGCAGAGTTCTTTCATTTTATAGAAAATATTATGAAGCAAGCTTCGCCACGGAACATGAAAATGGCCGGTTTAATCACATTGAGTGCGCGCT
>CAZWOY010000588.1:0-2079 GCA_964635255.1 uncultured bacterium | reverse complement strand
CAGGCGTCCCCGCCTGCCAGTTTCGCTGTGAAAAAACAAGCGTCTTTGCCTGCCAGTTTCGCTGTGAAAAAACAAGCGTCTCCGCCTGCCAATTGCGCCGTGGAAAGGCAGGCGGGGACGCCTGCCCTACGAATAGTGTTTTTATTTTCCCAGAGTTAAGGAAAACAAAATGAATTTTACCGTTCAAACTCCAAATACAGCCGATGAATTGATAAGCCTGATCGCTCAGAATCAGGATACTAAATACCGCTTCGGCGCCGGATACACAGACCTGCTGCTGGAATTGAAAAAGCAGCCCGATCCGGATCTGACCGTAGTCAATCTTGCTCGCTTGCAGGATGACGTTTTTACTTCAATTTCCGAGGATGGCAAAGGAATGCGAATCGGCGCTCTAATTACAGCGGCTGAAATTGCATCCGATAAACAAATCGGCGGCAAATATCCGGTATTAAGTTCAGCGGCGTATCAGCTCGCTTCTCCCCAAATCAGACGGGTTGCGACCATAGGCGGCAACGTCTGTACGGCTTCCCCGGCGGGAGATATGGCGTGCGCGCTGGTAGCGCTGAAAGCGGAATGTGAGATATTATCCGGCGGCGGTTCGGTGCGGACGCTGCCCATCGATCGATTTTTCACCGGCGTTCGAACGACCGCTTTGAAAAAGAATGAAATCCTGCGCAGTTTCCTGCTGCCCGCTCAGGATTCACCTCAAACGTTATTCTCGAAATACATTAAGGTTGGCGCGAGAAAATCGATGGAATGTTCCGTAGTTTCGCTCGCCTGCCACCTGCTGCTGGACGCGAGTCTTAAGATCACGCAAGCCGGCGTCGCTATCGGATCGGCTGCGCCGACGATAAAGTTTGCCGAAGCCGCCTGCGATTTCCTTGCCGGTAAAAAAGCGCCGGATATCGATTCAGGGACGGCTGAAGAATTCGCCAGGAAGGTTTTAGATTATGCATGCCCCATATCCGACGTCCGCGGATCGGCTTGGTACAGGAAGGCAACGCTGTTTAATATTTGCCGGGGCGTTATTGAGGAACTTGGGAAATAGGAAGGCGGATGACGCGGATGCGACGGATTCACACAGAGATTTTTCTTATGCCTGAATCGACTTTAACCAATTTTAAATACTTTAAACATCTTACATTCGTGGATTGATTTTCTTTTAATTTGGTTTTAATTTTATAGATAAAGATAGAAAAACCGGACAAACATGAGAACAAGCGCTCCATATACTGAAATTTCACGGAAGGATGATCATTCACTGAAAAAACTGGATGAGTTTTGCGATTTAAAGGATATTACCAATCTCAAGACCTTCTTAGATAGCTGTCCCGAACTGTATCCTGTCCTAATCGAAGCCTGCAGAAAGCTGGTTCTTTATTTTCCCGAGTCCAAGCGGAAATTAATCTTGAGATACGATCCTGATTCGCATGAAGAAAATTCTTATCTCTCTTTGAGAATATCGGCTAATTTACCTTTCGAAGAGGCAATCGAATCGCTTAACAAATTTGAATCCGATTGGTGGATCGATAATTATTATCGGGCTAAAGACAAGTTAGTGATAAATCTCGATTAACGAAGATGAACAACTGGAATTGGATGCGTTACTTAGAGCTTGCAGAAGCGTTAATTAGTGACCAATCAGACTATCTTGACGACGAAGCGCGATTTAGATCTGCCATCAGTCGCGCATATTATTCTGCATTCTGTTTGACTCGATTGAAAGTAACCGTTGAATATAATTATCGTCAAACAAGAAAAAACTCTCACCAGAATCTAATAAATTTTCTTAGAAATTTTCAGGATAATATGCAACTCACAAAAATCAGAATGGATTTGGGCAAAATTCGAGATTATAGAACAGAGGCTGACTATGAAAACCATGTTGAGAATTTGTTAAATAAAGCAAAATGGACAATTATAATAGCGAAGAGGATTACGCAAAATCTATGATAAGAGTTTTGGGTTAATATAAATAATAATGGCATCGTTGCTTATTAAGGAACTTGTGAAATAGGAAAGCGGATGACACGGATGCGACGGATGATCGCGGATTTTTTATCCGTGATTATCCGTTGC
>CAZWOY010000587.1:0-2088 GCA_964635255.1 uncultured bacterium | reverse complement strand
TACAAGAGCTTGCAGACGCCTGACGCCAAGATATATACAAGAGCTTGCAGACGCCCGACGCCAAGATATATACAAGAGCTTGCAGACGCCCCCGTCTGCAAGCTCGTTTAGTTGGTTTACAGACATGCCAATCCGCAAGATCGACTAAAGAGAGCCGAACCTAATCACTCTTCATCCAAACCCCGAAACCCTCGCATCCGATTCAGCGCCGCCGCCATTTCCAACCCCCGGAATTCCGCCAGGTCGCCTATCAGACGTTTGTCCAATATATCAAGTCCTTTTTCGGAAATGTCCTGCATAACCATATCGATGACCTGCTTTATAGTCCGTTTGCCGTCCATATATTTTTTCGCATAGTTGATCGCTCGTCCTATACCTTTGGTCTGAGCCGTTTCCAGCAGTTGCTCGACGTCCGATAGATCGATGTTTTGCTTTCCGAATTGGAGATCGAAAGGACTGGAAGCTGAGATTTTGAACTTGCCGTACTGATTCTCCGGATCGATGCTGCCGGCGCCGGGAACTCTGTTCTTTGGGCGTTCCAAACTTTCGCCGCCTTCGAAGGAACGACCGGTGGGAAACTCTACCGAGACTTTCTTTGCTTGTTCCGTAACGTCATAAGGCTTGAAATCGATCATTTGCATCACCCGGTCAGCCGCGTCGAAGTAATCGCCCGACCCGCCCATGACCAGAATCGTTGAGATTCCTAATTGCTCATACAGCAATCGAACATTGTCGATAAACGATGTGATCGGTTCGTCCGCCCTTCGAACCAATTCCTGCATGCGCTTGTCCCGGATCATAAAATTGGCGGCGCAGGTGTCTTCATCGAGGAGGAGGACTTTGGCTCCGGCTTCGATCGCTTCCTGGATTGTTGCAGCTTGAGATGTGCTTCCGCTGGCGTTCAGCGTGGAAAAGGATTCGGTTTTCTTTTTCTGCGGCAGGTTGTTAATATAAGCTGAAATATCGGTTTTTTCGACATACCTCCCACTCGACGCCCGCACTTTAACGGTTTCCGGATTTGATGCGCTGTATTCCCTGCCGTCATCCGGAATATGGCTATAGACGCCCAGTTCAAGCGTCCTGAGCAGGGTCGATTTGCCGTGATAGCCTCCCCCGGCGATTAGCGTTATGCCTTTGGGAACTCCCATGCCGGAAATCTTGCCCTTATTGGGAAGATCGATTTCTACCCGCAGGCTGTCCGGCGACTTGAACGGCACAACCGACGGATCGCGCAGCGGTCGCTCATCGATTCCGCTTGCGCGCGGGAGCAGCGCGCCGTCTGGGATAAATCCGACAAGTCCCAGCGAATCCAGTTGCCTGCGCAGATGTTCGGTATCCTCGACGGTTTCGATGTGCCGGTAGATTTCATTTTCGTTCAGATTTTCAAGCAGCAAGGACGATTCGACAATTTCCGGAAGTTCATCGTACAGCATTTGCTCGGCGGTTCGAGCCATAATCCTCCTGCCTTTTGCCGGCATTCCGATAAAAAAGCGCAATTCTGCGAATTCCTTTTCGATGATTGCCGAGGTGCGGTTTAAAGCGATCTGTGAAGGTTCAATTATTCTGATCGATCCGCTGTGACCGGTTCCGCGACGACCTTTGGACAGTTTTCGACAATTTATGGCAAACTGTCTGACAAAGTAGTCTCCCAACGCAATCGTCCTGATTCTGTTAGCCGCCATGTCCGCTCTAAAGCCGCTGACCTTCTGAGGAACGCGAACGCGGTAAACGCCGGAGGTGGGCGGTGCGTAAGGATCTTTTGGGATCTGGTCGATGTACAGGTCGAAATTAGGATAGCTGTAATGTCCTTTGATCGACTGGTAAGCGCCGTAGCCCTTGCCATCCAGTCCTAAAAGCTGTTTGCGCAGCGATTCGACAGGTCGCATTCTGTTTTCTGTTTTTAAAAAATGAAACCACAATTCTTCTATTCAGTATGAATAAAAGAATTTTAAATAAAAACCCCCTCATGAAAACAAGGGGCTTTATAAGTTAAACTATTACTGGGAAAATAAAAAAATTCCACCGGTAGGGCAGGCGTCTCTGCCTGCCTTCTCGATTCTACGGGAGCGCACTGGCAGGCGGGGACGC
>CAZWOY010000586.1:0-2092 GCA_964635255.1 uncultured bacterium | reverse complement strand
AAAACCACGAGACCACAATATATAGGGGTTACATTAGTAAAGTGAATATCCCGATAAAAATATTGAAACTGGCTGTTCGAATTAAAAAGTTTCCAAATAGGGAACCTATATTCATTGAAATATCTTGGGAACTTTAGTATATTATGCGCGTGATAGCAAAAAGAACACTTCGCGAATTCTGGGAAAAACATCCAGATAGTGAGAAAGTGCTTGAATCCTGGTTCCATGAAGTAAAAAATGCCAACTGGTCTAATAGCGGCGCGTTAAAGCGACAATACGGATCGGCAAGCGTTATCAATTCCGAGCGCGTAGTGTTTAACATTTGCGGTAATAAATATCGATTGATTGCCGCGATTTCATTCGAAAACAAAGTTGTACTGATCAAGTTTATCGGTACGCATTTCGAATATGATAAGGTTAATCCGGAGACCGTTTGATGAAACTGAAAATACTTAAATCCGATACTGACTACGAAATGGCGCTCGATAAGATTGAGTCGTTGATGTCGGCTTCACCGGGAACTGAAGAAGCTGAGGAATTGGAACTCTGGATTCATCTGGTTGAGGATTATGAACGAAAGCACTTTCCGATTCCAATTCCTGATCCGATCGATGCGATTCGCTTTCGAATGGAGCAGCAGGGATTAAAACAAAAGGACTTGATCCCTTTCATTGGGAGTAAAAGCAGAGTATCCGAAGTTCTGAACAGAAAACGGCATTTGACTTTATCCATGATCCGAAACCTTCATAATGGATTAGGCATACCTGCGGAAGTTTTGCTGGGTAAGGGAAACGCTACACTTCCTCCGGTTGCCGATGGTATCGATCTTGATTCATTTCCATTGGCTGAGATGGTTAAACGAAGATGGTTTGGCGATGAAATTAAAACAAAGCGTGATCTTATGGATAAGAAAGAAGAATTGCTCTTTCCATTTTTAATGCCCAATGGGATTGCTTTCAATCAATGCGTTTGTTATCATCGACAGAGTAAGAGCAGAAAAGAAGTCGATAAAAATGCAATATTAGCATGGCAGGCTCGTGTATATTCGAAAGTTGAACAACAGAAATTAGAGGATTATAATCCTGACAGTATAGATCCCCAGTTCATACGGGATGTAGGAAAACTAAGCATTTTAGATAAGGGTCCGGTTATAGCCCGGAATCTCCTCGCAAAAGTTGGCATTGGTCTGGTAATCGAAAAAAATTTACCTAAAACCTATTTGGACGGCGCTGCAATTCGAATCAAAGGTAAAGCGCCTTTCATTGCGCTATCATTACGGTATGACCGCATAGATAATTTCTGGTTTACACTTTGCCACGAATTAGCTCATATCTGCCTGCACCTCCAGAATGATGAATCCCGGAGTTTCCTTGATGACCTTGACGAAGAAGATAGAGACGAACGGGAGTTAGAAGCGGATAATCTCGCTGCGGATTCCTTGATAAAAGAGGATATTTGGCAGGATTTCAAATCCGAAACCATTATTTCTGCACGTAAAATAATCAAATTCGCGTCCTCGATCAGAATTCACCCGGCTATTATTGCCGGTCGTTATCAGCGTGATTCAAAAGAATACTCAAAATTCAGGAATTTATTGGGGCAGGGAAAAGTAAGAAACTGTTTTTGCTGATTTTTACCAACTCGTTCCCACGCTCTTGCGTGGGAATGCATACTTAACAATATGAGGCCGATATGCATTCCCACGCAGGAGCGTGGGAACGAGTTATGGATTATGCGCATCAAAGCGTATGTACACTATTTAATATACATAGTAATAACGAGTTATACTTTCGCACTTTCGCACTTTCGCACTACTTCCCCTGCAAACAACCCACCTTAATGAACCTAATCCCCGAACCCCATTCCAAATGCGTCGCCATCCACCTTTTATCGCAATCGCCCAACGATTTTCGACCATCAGGGCATCACAACTTCGCCCGCGAAATGGACTTAACGTTGATCTATTCCTGCGTGCCGGAAAAGCTAATAATTTTGAAAGCTGGTGCGGGCGGCTGCACAGTTGAAGAGCAGGCTCATTTGGAATAGATTTTCCCGGCTTCGAAGAAGCCGGGCTGCTTCGAGTTCTTTGTGT
>CAZWOY010000585.1:0-2098 GCA_964635255.1 uncultured bacterium | reverse complement strand
AAACATGACCTCGATTTTCCGCGATTTCTTCAGCGCTTTGTGGGAGCTCTTAAAGCTGCCGTTTGTGCTTATTAAAATTTTCTTCCAGCGGTTGTATGAATTGGGATGGCGGAAGTTGATTATTTTATCCGCAGCCGCACTAATACTTCTGACAATAACTCTCACCCTCTTTTTCGAAATAACGTCTCAGCCCGGTTTCTGTTCAAGCTGTCACATTATGCGTCCTTATATCGCAGCGTGGGAAGCGTCGTCGCATTATGATGTGGATTGTATGGATTGCCATGCTCAAGCTGGTTTAACCGGCTATTTTGAAACGAAATTTACCGCCGTTTCCATGTTAGCCAATTACGCTACCGGATTATATAAACGATCCCGTCCCTGGGCTGAAATAGAAGATGATAACTGCCTTAAAGGAGGATGCCATGAAACGCGGCTGTTGGATGGTAAAATTGAGTTTACAAAAGGCATAGTATTCGATCATACGCCGCACTTAACCGAAACGCCGCGCGGCAGGCAATTGCGGTGCACTTCCTGCCATTCGCAAATCGTTCAGGGCGAGCATATCTCGGTCACAAGCTCAACTTGTTTCCTCTGCCACTTTAAGAATACGCACAAGGAACATCGGGAAGAACTGACGAATTGCAGATTCTGTCATGAGCCGCCCTTCGGCGAGGATGCAAAAAGGGAAAATAAATACGATCACGAACAAGTAATTTTAGAAGAACTTGATTGCCAGACCTGCCACCAAAAGATGTGGCACGGAACCGGTCAGGTTCGGAAAGAACGATGCGGCAACTGCCATAGCCAAACGGCGCATATCGACAGGATCGACGATCTGGAATTCGTTCATGAGTGGCACATCGAACGAAGAAAGGTCGATTGCTACCGCTGTCACGACGAAATCGAACATCGTTCGCCGATATTAAAAAACCTGGTGCAGCAGAATTGTTCGGGATGCCACCAGTCGGAGCACGATGCGATAGTCAATGTTTACAGCGGCAAAGGCGCGGAATTGATCGAGAAGCCGACGCCGGACACGATGTTCACAGCCGGCGTGGTTTGTATGTCGTGCCATAAGATATCCGATATGGATCATAATTTGATCGATGCGGCGATAAACGCTTGCACGCCTTGTCACGACGCTTCTTATAAAAATCTTGTTTCGCAGTGGAAATCCGGTTTTAAAAGGCGGATGAGTCAAATAGAAAAAGAGTTTCGATTAGCCGGAGCGCATAAAAAGCTCGAAGACGCCCGGCAGGATTACTGGATGGTAAAGACTGGAGGCGCGTGGCATAATCCGAAATTTGCGGATTCTCTATTGACCGCCGTAGAGCATGTCTTGAAGGAATCTCGCGGACACAAGGCTAAGACGCCGCCATTAAGCCGGGAATCGAAAGCCTGTATGACATGCCATGCCGGAATCACTCATGCTGAAGTTTCGATTCCGCTGTCAAGTTTCGAACATAATTCCCATATCTTAGACCGGGAAATCGGCTGCGCAGAGTGTCATATCGGAGGGTTGCCCGAGGACACGAGGCATGGAATGCAAAAGGATAGAAAAGAATCGTGTTTAAAATGCCATCATGAAGTCGAAGCAGAAAAGGCGGATTTATGCGAACCTTGCCATATTCCTTCGCGGAGCTTATATTTCGGTGAACTGCCCGGCTTTGCGAAAGAACCTTCGCCGATGGCTGACGCCGGCATGACCTGCGCGGACTGCCACCAAAGCCCTGAATACGAACCGCCGGAAAAATCCTTTTGTCTGGATTGCCATGATGAGGAAATAGCCAGCGATCTCGAATTCACGCGCGGAGAAATGGTAAATCTCATTGAACAGCACGGAGAGGCGGAAACCGGCGCAGAAAGTATTGTGATAAACGACAAGGGCCGAGCAGCGCATCATCCCGGTCTGGCGAAAAAGGCGTTGGGCGGACAGTAGCGCGAACACTCCTGTTTGATAAGCGCGCTTCAGCGCGCATGAGGCGCTCGGTACGCGCTGAAGCGCACACTCAATTCGATAATTCTGGGCGTCAGGCGTCCTCACCTGACGTCATAAGCGCCCTAAAAACAATAGCAATCTGTCAGGTGGGGACGCCTG
>CAZWOY010000584.1:0-2122 GCA_964635255.1 uncultured bacterium | reverse complement strand
GCAAAATGTCGAACAAGAGTGTTCGACCTACTATTTTCATGTTCCGTGGCGAAGCTCGCTATATAAAGATTCTCTGGAAAAAGGTTTCTTATATGTCTTTTCCCCCGCATAAAACCACCGAATCAGATCGGATCGAGGATAAATTACGCTGATAAACCTTATCGCTTCTGATAGCGTAACAATAGGAACAGAGATTCGGGCAAGAGTCGTACATGCCGATATCGACGCTCGGCGAGCAGAGGCATTTTGAACGCTGAGAACGGTCTTTGCTTATCGGGAATGATTTGTCGAACAGCCGGCTGAGCAAAGCGCCGTCGATGCAGGATCCTGGATTTATCCCGCAGGACTGCAGATCGAATTTCTCGGCGCAGGACTGGATTTCGACGCCAGACGCTTTGCATAACCGTCCCATGAAACGGCTCAGATTATAAACGGAATCCAGCGTATCCTCCGGCGGGATGATCGATTCGCCGGCGGGTTTTTGGCGATTCAACCGTTTTATCACATGCCTGTATGGATCCATGAAACTGATGATAACGCGCCTAACGCCGCCGCTTAGTTGTTCGATGAGCCGTTCAAAAGCGCGTTTGTGGTAGTCCACATCGGTCTTGTCCGTAAAAACGATCGGGTCATACCGCCAGATCACGCGCTCTGCGCCGATCTCGCCTGCAATCCGCTTGAATGCAGCGACGCGCCGTTCCAATGGAGGGACATTCGGTTCGAGCCATCCGGGATAATCGTTCAGAGTGAAAAGGAACGCGTAATCGAAGCCTCTTTCATCCAAAAAATGCAGTTTATCCGCCAACGGCTGCGGATTCTTCGACCAGAAGACGAATGCGCCCACAGCTTCCGGCGTCAGATCGACGCGGCGGATCTGGCTGCGATTCATGGGATTGGGCACGAGGCACCAACCGGCGTCGATCCGGTTGAAAAACCACTGCGAATAATGCGCCGGTATGTCGGTGCGCCGGCTGGCGGAAACGATTGCGCCTGACAAAACTTTACTGGATTTACGGGTTTATTGCCACTGAAAAACTTCCCTGACGTCCGCGGGGTAGGGCATCGAGGGCGAGGTGCCGTACTTGGTCGTCGAAAGTCCGGCGACTGCGTTGGCGAATTCGACCGCCTTTTTGAACGAGCCTTCATCCGCCGCGTCTGCGCGCGCAAGTCCCGCCGCCAACCCGCCGCTGAAAGCGTCGCCCGCGCCGGTGGAATCGACCGTTTCGACCTTTTTGGCGGGAACGAAATAGAACGGTTCGCGCCGGTCGCCTTTGCGCGATACGAAACAGCCGGCTTCGCCCATCGTAATGATAACGGTCGAAACCGGGATTTTCAGGCAGAGCTTGTGAGCAGCCTCCGGCGATTCTTTGGTTTTCCGAACGAGGTTTTCCGGCGTGTAGGGCGAATCACCGGCGTTTACGCCCAGTTTCTCGAGCATGAACAGGAATTCCGTCTCGTTGGGCGTCAGAATATCGACGTATTCCAAAATGTCCGGCGAAAAGCCTTCGTTGATCGGCGCAGGATTGAGGATCGCGGTTGAGGATGCTTGATGAGCGATGCGCAAAGCTTCGGCTATGGCTTCGAGGTTGCTCTCGAGTTGGCAGAGCGCGACTTTCGACTGAGCGATTTTATCCGACAGCGAGTCGATAAAGTTAGCCGGCAAGTTTTCGTTTGCGCCCAGCGCGACGGTTATCAGGTTCTGCCCGTGTTGATTCACAACGATGGACGCCGCGCCCGTGGGCGTTTCCGCGTCCACAAAAAAGGAGCAGGTCAGGAACCGTTCCCCATCGGCAAACGCCCGCGCCTCCCCGCCGAAGGCGTCGTCGCCGATGGTGCCGATATAGAGCGTCTCGACTTCCTGCCTCCCGCAAGCCACCGCCTGATTAAAGCCTTTACCGCCGGCTCCGGTCTTAAACGTCCCAATCCGCGTTTCTCCCGGCGCCGGGAAGGTGTGGGCGCGAAACGCAAGGTCTTGAATGTAACTTCCGACAACAACAACGTCGTGCATTGGTGTTTTTTGTCTCCGATTTTTTAATTTTGACAACAGGGTAATATATAAACGCTTTTATCGGGCGTTTGACACAAATTTCGCGATTTTGCCCAATTTTCATGACATAACTAA
>CAZWOY010000583.1:0-2139 GCA_964635255.1 uncultured bacterium | reverse complement strand
CTGTCGTATCTCTGCCAAGGGTGTCGGTTTCATTGTACGTCCATAGATAGTCCATTTCCTGTTCCAATTGATGTTGCGCACGGACTGTAAATTCTATCGAGTCTCCCAATAATGCAGTCAGAATGGTGTCTTCCGGTTCCCAATAGAATATATGAGGTCCGATTAATTCCGGTTCAAATTTGACTATTAAACCATCAAAATAAAATTCTTCAACATCCCTGTAAGTATGACCGGCGCCGATGATAGAATTGTTATCATCGGTGATAACGGAATTGAATATATGACTCGTTTGATTGTAACCATCGATATCTGCAATATCAAAACTAAATCGCCAGCGCTCCACTCCATTAGAATTTGTGCGCAAGGCAAGAGGCTGCCAAAGCGCACTAGAGCCGACTAACACAAATCCATTATCTGAAAGACGCGCAATGCAATGGCAGAATTCCCTATCATCATAATTTCTCCAATTATATGAACGCCACCAAACAACTCCTCCTTGTCTATTTATTTTTAGCATTAGCCAATCTTGGAAATATTGATTTTGTTGATTATCACAAATATGTCCTGCAATTGCAAATCCGCCATCGTGAGTACTGGTCATCGATTCCATCCACCAAGATCGATCGGTACTGTAATGTCTCGACCAAATTAATTCCCCGTTAAAATCTACTTTAACAACCCATATTTCTATGTTACTTTGTCCTCCTGCCACAATGCCGCCTTCTGTCTCTCTAAGTGAATAAAACCTATCATGACGGCGTCCTCCCTCGTAAGTATTTTCCCACAATACATTGCCTTCCCTGTTTATACAGATCATGTATCCATTGCCTTGCGACGCCCCGCCAATTACAAATTCGCCACTCTTAAGTTCAATGATTGCATTTCCCGCACCGGTTGCATAAGTATTGTACCAAATCTGTTCACCTTGTTCATCCATTAAAACAACTGCAACGTCTCCACCATGGTAACCTGTTTTCCCGCAAGTTATAAGTTCATTATCATCAGTTTCAATAATACTATTCGCCCTATCGCATATGCCGACCGCTCCAAAAACATTTGCCCATTCAACATCCAAGTTATCGGAATATTTAACAACTAACATATCATAACTCTCATGGGATATATGTCTTTCTAAACCAGTCGCTCCACAAACTACGCCGCCTCCGTCGGAGTGGGCATAAATGTCGAGAAATTGCTCGTACCCGTTGTTATCATAGTTTCTGAAACTCTCAACGCCAGGTTGTGCATAAAGTGCGCTTAACGAAAAAATATGGATTAAAATCAGTAGTATTTTCTTCATCAGGGAGCTCCTTAAAATTTTGGGATATTAAAAATAAGATATCGAACAAAACAATTATCGCCTATTTGCTTAAAAATAGGCGATAATTGCTGAGATTACTATTATTCTTCTGGAACAACGCTAAACGATTTTCCTTGATCCGGATAAAACACGTCAACTGAGTAAGGAGTCTCATTACCATCGGCGTCATAATCAAGATCGGTTACAACAGCTTTCCACTTGTCTGCTTGAGCATCTGGTTCGACTGTGCTGTTCGAGAAAATACCGTTTGCATTGGTCACGCCGGTTAAAATGTTCCATTCTCCATCTTCCAGGATATGAATTTCCACTGCGACTCCCTGTTCCGGAGTATCTGGGTCACCGTCCCGATAACACTTAATCGTATGCCCAGCTTGCTGCGCCAGAACGTCGGTGGCAATTCCCAATCCAAATAACATTGCGACGAGAATTACGAGCATCAGTTTTTTGGTTTGCATTTGTCCCTCCTAATTTTGAGACTTGATTTACGAAACGAAATATGCTAAATTAGGAGACACAGGAAAACTGACTGGAAATCCTGTACCATCCTAAGGCGCGCTTCTTGAATTCGAAAGGGTAGGGGGCGCGCCTCCCTGCTTATTTAAAACGATATTCTCCGCTGTAACAAACTTGAAAAAAATCTTTTCTATGGCAAAGTGAATTATTTTGATCTCAGTGTAAACTTTTTTTACAAGAAACGTAAGTCTTTAAAATTAAAATCTTAGGAGTGTAAAGAAAATTTGCAACCTAAGGAGCTTTTAGGCGTTTTTCGATTCCATCCAAACTCATCGGGGGTATGCAAGAAAATTTTACACTCCAGT